>PBTP01000104.1 GCA_002729275.1 Roseibacillus sp.
TTGAGGGTCAGGAGCGGATCAATTTCCGGCTCTCCGGTCGCAGTTGCATTGCTCTTCGCAGCGTAAGAATGGATTTGGGTATCTTCAGGACTGGATGAAGCAGGCGAAGATTTGATCGTGGGCTTCGACTGACCACTCTTTTCGACAGGAAAAGGGTTCTCAGTGGAAGGGCCGTTCGCGGTTGGGACCGGAGCTTCGGTCAAGGGAGCAGATCGTTGGGTAATGGACGGATGCTGCGGATGAGACTGGGGAGTGGGATGGGATGGACTCTCTTCGAGGTTCGGGCGAGAGGTATGGTGGTTCGGCTTTGAGATTGGCTTCTCGGCCCCTTGAGAGGATTTGGTCGCGGGAGAGCTAGGGGAGATGCTGTATTGAGGGGAAACGGGCTCCTCAGCTTGAGATGGAGGTCTGGGAGGATCCGCGTAGGCGGAGACAGGGTTTGTTGGTCGGGCGGCAGGAGTGGACTGAGCTTGGGAGTCAGAGCTGGCGTGGCGGGGACCATGCAAAGGGGCTTCGGGAGCCTGAATGATCGCCGAGCAAGATGGGCAGGGACCCTCGATACCAGCCATGGATATTGGCACACGGAGCTTTACCCCACATTTCGGGCAACTGAAGGAGAGAAGGTCTTGGCCTAAGGACATTCCAAGGGTTCAGGTAAAAGAGTGAGTTTGTGAGCACGACCATCAATCGCCGGCGGTAAATAGCAAGACCCTATGGGGCNTGGCCTCGATTTCTCGATCTGGCCGGGACGTCCGGGTGTGAATGGGTGTGAGTAAGTCCCTACTGAGGTCCNCGAATCGCCCGGGAGGTCCTCAAAAAAGTTATGTTNTCGGGCCCTAATGCTCCATTGGGTTTTCCCCGGAGGCCTCCCCGAGAGCGGCATGCTCATCTGGAAGGAACTTCTTGAAGCGAGTCTTGTCGATCGCTTTCATGTAGGCCTCTTGTGAGGTNACCATTCCTGCCCGCAGNTTGTCCCAGATAGACTCATCCATGAACTGCATTCCGTCGGCTTTACCACCGATAATCACATCATAAAGTTTCTGAGTCTGCCCTTCCCGAATGATCGCCGAAACCGCCGGTGTGGCGAACATGATCTCATTCACCGCGCATCGNCCAGGCTTGTCACTGCGCTTCATNAGTAACTGGGCAACGACACCGCGAAGGGATGCCGCAAGCATGGTGCGGACCTGAGATTGCTGGTCTGCAGGAAATACATCCACCAATCGGTCGACTGTCTTGCGCGCGTTATTGGTNTGCAGAGTTCCGAATACCAGCAGTCCTGTTTCTGCAGCGGTGAGCGCAAGAGAGATGGTTTCGAGGTCACGCATTTCTCCAACCAGAACGATGTCTGCATCCTCCCGAAGTGCGGCCCGNAGGCCGTCTGCGAAGGAGGGTGTTTGAATCGGGACTTCTCGCTGGGTAAGNATACTGCGTTTGTTCCGGTGTACAAACTCAATTGGCTCCTCTACGGTGATGATGTGTCTCGCGAAGTTCGAATTGATGTAGTCAAGTAGAGCCGCCAGCGTGGTCGACTTGCCGGAACCGGTTGGACCAGTTACGAGGACGAGGCCAGAACGCATGTGGCCAAACTCTTTTACCACCGTAGGGATGTTCAGGTCTTCAAGAGACGCGATCTCGGTGGGGATGAGGCGGAACACCGCGGCCAGCCCATTTTTCTGTTGAAGGTAGTTACACCGAAACCGGGAATCCTCATCCATCTCGTAGGCAAAGTCGAGGTCGCCAGCCTCGAGGTAACCCTCGAAGGCTTCTTTATCGCAGATCTCTGAGAGGAGATCCTTGAAGTCGTCCCCAGCCAGAGTGGGTTGATCGGGAATAGGAGTTATCGCTCCGTGGACCCGAACCTTGGGAGGGGCGCCCTCGGACAAGTGCAGATCCGATCCGCCGGATTCAATGAGGTACTGAAAATATGCGTCAATTCTCGCCATGGGGAGAGTAGGTCAGGACTGGAAAAAGGCTTTCATTTGGACCTTGTCCTCGCAGCGGTAAAGAGCTTCTTCCTGAGAGATCTCACCTTGGACATAGAGGTTNCGGAGGGACTCATCCATCGTGATCATGCCAACGTTCTTGCCCGTTTGCATGATTCCGGGAAGCATGAAGGTTTTGCCATCCCGGACGGTTGCCGCGACCGCGGGAGTGTTGACTAGGAGCTCAAGGGCCAGAGCGCGACCATCTCCTTCGATGTTGGGAACAAGTTGCTGGGAGATGACACCACGAAGAGATTCCGAGACCATGACCCTGATTTGCCCTCGCTGGTCAACGGGGAAGACATCGAGGATCCGGTCCAAGGTCCTCGGAGCGTTTCCGGTGTGAAGGGTGGCAAGGACAAGGTGCCCGGTTTCTGCAGCGGTGAGTGCGAGGGAAATNGTCTCCAGGTTTCTCATTTCACCGACCATGATGACATCGGGGTCTTCCCGTAGTGCNCCTCGCAGGGCNTTGGGAAAAGATTCGGTGTGGGAGTGTACTTCCCGTTGGTTCACATGGCAGTTTTCTGAGTCAAAAACGTATTCGATCGGATCNTCCAGGGTAAGGATATGATCCTCGCGATCCTTGTTGATGAAATCAACAAGAGCAGCGAGAGTCGTAGACTTCCCCGATCCCACAGAACCTGTCACAAGCAAAAGTCCGTTGTGATAGCGAGTNAGAGGAATGAGGTGGTCCACTGGNAGCCCNAGATCTTCCAGAGTTCGTAATTCCGTGCTGATGATNCGGAAAACAATATCCAGCCCCAACCGCTGCTTTACGACCGAAGCCCTGAATCGCCCCTGATCATTTTGATACGCGAAGTCAACGTCGCCTACTTTCTGAAGCCGATCCCATTCCCGTTCCGTAAGGAACGACCGGGCGAGCCTGTCGGTATCATCGGAATCGAGTGGGGGATGATCTTCCCAGATAGGAGCAAGGCTGCCGTAGCGACGCCACGCAGGAGGATACCTCGTAGCGAGGTGGATGTCTGAGCAATCNTACTCGATGCCGATGGCAAGGTATTCATCGACATGAGCAAGGACTTGATGTTCGGCCATGGGGTCAGGTGCGGCACGCCTTACAGCGCGGTGATGGCGTTGTGAAAACCATAGAAAGTGGCGAGGGCCAAGCAAGGAATCCGTTTACGGCCGTTTCGTCAAGAGGTAGTCCCGGGCCTGCCGAAAAATCCAGCCGCGGATTGAGCCTTTCAGGAAGGTGGGAATCCAGCCTAAAAGGCTCTGCCTCATCGATTGTGGGGGTTGGCCCTCCGTTCTTTTGCGCCGGGGAAAAAGTAGATAAGTCAGGCCAGCTACCCCAATTGAAGTGGTCCCGAAGGCAAAAAGTGGGTGGCCGCTGAGATATGACGAGACCAAGTGGCCAGGTCTCATTCGTCGATTCAGCCCTATGGATTGCTTCGCGATGCGGTCGCGGGAGGCATCCAGTCTCAGGATGAGTTCTCGTTTGTACTCGAGTTTTTTTTGACTTGATTGAGCCATTGTCCGTCTTTGTTAAATTCTGCCCGTGTGAATTCGAAAAGGTTTAGATCCCGTTGCTGTTTCAATTTTCGGAAGAGTAGAAGTGCCAGCACTAAATGAACGAGACCTGCAGCCAGAGCGGAAAGCTGCCATCCAATACCGGAAAGGCTGGGAACAAGGCTCTCCAACCACCGGCCAAGGAGAGAGATGCCAGCGATCAGGATTAGGCCGTAGCCGATTACAATGATGGCGCCAGTGGCGGAGGCAAGAGCGCCCTGCCGACCAAGCGCCTCACGTGCTTCACGTGCCTCGATGGCGAGGAGTTCGCCACGCGCCTTGATGTGCTCTACGAGGCCTTCTAGAAACCGATCTTTGCCGGATTGTCTGCCAGAGTCCTCCGGAGAGGAATCTGGAGAGGAGCCGGAGCCGTCGAACCCGTCAGGCATGTGTTATCGCAAGCGTGCAGGGTTAGGTGAGTAAATAGGAATAAACGGGAAGATGGATGATTATCTTCTTACAATCAGGCCGAGGAGAAATCCAACCCCTGCAGCAACCAGAATCGACTTGGAGGGGTGCTGGCGGACATATTCCTCAACGTCAGATTGAATTTCACGAGCCTTGACCCTTGTTTCCTCCCAGTGTTCGCCGGCGACGTCTGCAAACTGGGATGCCTTTTCGCCGGCGACGTCTGCAAACTGAGATGCTTTTTCGCCGGCGAAATCGCGGATCTTCTGCGCCTTTTGAGCGGCCGAATCCTTCAGTAATTGCGCTCGTTCTTCTGCGCTCTGGGCAATCTCGCGGCTCTTGATACCGGCTGCTTGGCGGAGGTCGTTGGCGGCCTGCTCGGTGGAGGGAATGTCCTTCAGCTGTTCCTCTGTAATGGCAATGGGATCACTCATCTTAGTTAAGTTCTCTGGTTCTCCCACCTACGGTGCCGTAGAATGACCCGGGGCGCAAGCCCCGGTGACAGGGAGGTAGAGGGGAGGCGGGCGCTATCAGAAGTTGAGTCGCAGCTTCGGGGCGGTTAGCGTTCCGGAACAATCTGAGCACGAGGTGGATCCTTGAAGATGGGGTGTGATTCCCCCCCTTCAGGTGCCGTGAAGGGGGCGCTTCGCCAAACTGGCTGTTTGAGGGGGCCCTGCCCACGGAACTGGAAGAGTCCCTTGAGAGGAGCAAGAGGCAGAGTCACCAGTCCTAACAAGCCTCGGGCGTTCATTCGCATGGTAAGATCCATTTCGTTGGCGCTCAGATCAATCATTCCCTCCCCGACAAAAGTGGTTGAGGGCGTGGAAGTGAGTAGGTCCTTGGTGAAGACAGAGCCATTCCTGACGACAAAAGTAGCAGAAGCATCCTGCGCTCGCTCGTGACTGTATTCCTTTCCCAGAATCGTTCCAAGCGGAAGGGAGAGCGGCCCGAATATGGGGACGTTAAAAAGCTGACCGTTTCTTAATCCGATCACTCCTTTTCCGCTCAGCGAGCGGGTGTCACCCGCAAGAGTCGTAAAATCCAGCCGGCCAGTGATGCTCCCCAAGGGGTCTTTTTCGAAGGAGAACTTTTTCCCAATCTCGGAGAGGCTCAGGTTGTCCCAGCGTATTCCTCCCTCGATACGGGTTTTCCCCTGCGGGGTCTCCTGCACGGTCAGAGTGCCAGCTCCTGTGCCTTTAAAGGTCTGGAACTTTAAAGCCGAGATGTCGTGACGATCTGCCTTGCTGGTGATCTGAGCGGTGAAATTCCGGAGTTGCAGGGTTTTATCGAGAAATTCATAGTCAGTAACTCCCGGGTTCTTGATTTTGATATTCACCAGAGTATCGGCTCCGCCTTCTCCGTGGTCAAAGCGCCCTGACGCGCTCAGGGTTGGAAGCTCGCGGAAACCTAGTAGCTCTTCGATGTATTCAGCTGTTCCCGGATCAGCGATTCGTAGAAGGGGTCCTGGCCATGCGCTGCCCTGCAAATTCACAATTTCGGTGGTCTCGCTATCTGGATGATAGTGAATCTTCTCGATGAGAAGCTCGGCGCTCAGAGGGCCGCCATGACGCGCCTGGAGAAAATAATCAGAGTAGTCGAAGGTCAGTCGGGCATCATTGAAATGCAGTCCCTTGGGGTCAAAGCCGAATTGTGTCGTCCCATCCTTGATGCGAACACCGTTATAGACCGACTGCCCCAGGTTGCAGGCGCCCTTCAGATCCCATCTCCTCGCGGCTGGGTCATCTTCGTGCTTGGTTGCCTCCGCGGCCACGGAAAGGGTGAGGGTTCCCGGAATAACTTTTGCGAGACGGTAAGTTCGGCCAATTTGAGAGGCATCCAGGCCCTGACCCTGGATTTGAATGCCTAATCTATCTGGGTGGGATTGCTGGGTAATCAGCCCACTGACCGATCCCCCGAAAACATTCATACTCAGCGCCGACACCTCGTTCTTGCGGTAACTGGTGCGAACTTTTGCCGAGAGCTGACTGATCTCAATCGGACGTCCCAGTAAATCGAAGTCTGCTTTGCCATTTGCCCTTATCACGGTCTGAATGTTTGTTCGATTCCCGGGCCTCAGGTGGTCGATGACACCATCAGAAGCGAGATGGGGAGGTTCGCGGAAGCGGTAGGTTTCACTAATATTTCTGGATATCTTCGGGTTAAACAGCTGGAGGATGGGTCCAGGCCATGCGGTGCCCTCCAGTTTTACCAGACGAGTGAGTTTCTCCTTTGCGTCAAAATGAATCTGTTCAGCCAGCACCGTGCCTGTTTCGCTCCCCCCTGCTTTGAGGATCCCAGTATTTCGGTCATAGTTGAATACTGCGTTGAGATCATCGAAAATATAGTCGAGGGGAGACATCGAGAAACTTGCAGTGGCAAGTTTGATTGAAACTCCATTGTGTCGGAAATTTTCGAGGCGAAAGGAGCCGGTAGCGTCCCAGTCGCTGAGATTTTTTCTCCACACCGAGCCCTGCGCATTGATTAGGATTCTGCTGTCCTCATCGAATTCGCTCGCTGTAAGTGCTTGCTCAAGGCCTGACTGTTCACCGATAAAGGGGCGGTAGGCGGAGAGCGGGAGGCTGGTCTGGGTTCGGTACTGAACCAAGTCGTCCTTAACTCTGAGTTCACCTTCCAGCTCTCCAGACTCGTGTCTTACCACCAAGTCGCGGAGATAGATGTCTCCATTCTGCCAGGAAAAATCTGTCTTGATACTCTCGAAGGGAATTCCAAGAAAGCGGAAGGAGTTACAGGAGAGAGAGCCGATGGCGCTCAGATCCATCTTTCCTTCGCGAAGCGCAAATCTACCGCGTGCCCTTATTTCCGGGGCTAGGTCCGGGCTGAACTCACTCAGGCTATCGTCACCGAGGCCTTCCCGCAATAAGTCCACAATTTGAATTGAAGACGTTCCTTCATATCCACCGGTTCTATCCTCGAGGTCATAATGTGCCTGGAGGCTTACTTTACCCAGGCCGTCTGAGAAGGACAGCTCTTCCACGCTGAGGTTTCTGTTGCCGAGCTCGCCTGAGAGACGAACATTCTGCATCCGGTAGCGTCCTCTCATGAATTCCCGAGCCCTCAGTGAAATGGAAGTGCGGATCGCGGTGAGCCGGTTGAGACTACCCTTCACTTGAAGCTGAAGAGAGGGAGGGGAGTCGTCGGGAAAAGACCACGAATCCAGTTCGTGAAGAAGATCCTTGGTAAAGCTGGCCTTTCGCCTGCTGCTTTCATTAGTTCCGAATCCTTCTCGGAGCTTATCGGGGTTGAAGTCATCCAGCGCAATATTGGCCTGGATATCCATGCCTCTAAAGGTTCCCCTACTGGTCTCAACCAGGAGCCGGTCGTGACGGTCAACAATGACACGGCCCGTAAGATTATTTATTTGCAGAGGATCTTCGTCTGTCAGTGGGATGTTTAGCTCGGCATTCTGCAGATAGACTCTGCGAATCTGCAGCTTGCCTCGGAAAGCCATGCCGCGGTCGACATCCAGCCGCAGACTAGGAATTTTGGCTAAAATGGTGTCACGAGACGGATCAGTAAAAACCTTGAGGTTCGTAGCGATAACGCCCTTGGCCGGAGAGAAGCGGACGGACTCAAAATCGGCGTGGATTCCCCGGCGGGCCAGCTCGTCGGCGATACGCTGGCTCCAGCGCCCCTCAAACCCATGATTATTCAGCCAGTAGAATGCCAGTCCGAGGCCGACCGCCATGAGGGTCAGGGTCAGAGCGGTCGCTGCCCTGAAGTGACGAAGCCAGCGGAGTAGGTGGGCAGATTTCAAAGTGGCAAAGGCTAAATTAGGGGTCTCATTGCGGGAGAGGCCCTGCACGTGAGGATAGCACAGGAACTACGCCCTTGGGAATACCCGAAAACGGAGAGGAATTATGAAATTCACTCTGGTCGAGCGGAGGCAGGATCCTTACCCTTCCGCCTAGATGAAGGTGGCGGTTCTGGGAAGCGGGAGTGGAGGCAACTCTGCTGTGGTTAAAGCCGGGGACACAACGATTTTGATAGATGCAGGGCTGAGTGCCAGGCAGTTGAGCAGACGATTAGGCAAGGTGGGGGTCGATCCGGACTCGCTGGATGGAATCCTGCTGACTCATGAGCATCGTGATCACACCTGTGGACTAGAGGTATTTCTACGAAATCGTTCGACTTCCGTTTACACCACTGCGTTGACACGGGAGTCCCTCGGGGACCGGCTGGAGGGGGAAGTAGACTGGCATATCTTTCAGCAGGGGCAGGTATTCAAGGTTGGAGAAGTGGCTGTGGAGGCCTTTTCCCTCCCGCATGATGCGGTCGATCCTGTGGGGTTTGTCTGTCGAACGGATGATGCTGGTATCGGAGTGGCGACAGATTTTGGCTTTGTGACCAATCTTGTGCGGAATCGGTTGCAGGGCGTCCAAGCCCTGTTCGTTGAGGCCAATTATGACGAGAAGTTGCTGGATGCGGATACCAAGAGGCCATGGTCCATCAAGCAGCGAATTTCTTCTCGGCATGGGCACCTGTCTAATGGGCAGACTGCTGAGCTGGTTGACGATCTCCTTGATCACGGGTTGCGGACGGTGATCCTTGGTCATCTGAGCGGTGACTGTAATTGCCCGGATCTCGCCATGTCTACGATTCGTGGAACTGGATCAGAGAAGGGAATGCATACGGATTTTTCTGTCTACGTCGCGTCTCAGTCCGAGCCTACTAGTTGGATTGAGGTTGGCGGGGAGGAGGCAGAGGGACGCTCGGCTCCTGTCGTGATGGACCAGATGGATCTTGCGATCGGAGGGCATTTGTAAGGGTTTTAACCTTTGCGCATCGGTAGTTCCCCGTCATGCTCGCGCGCCTTGAGTCCCCCAGCTGTCAAACCTTCGCTCGAAGAATTTCGCGCGCTCGCTGAGCGGGGGAATGTGGTTCCGGTCTACGCGCAGCTGGCCGCCGATTTTGAGACGCCCCTTTCCGCTTATCTCAAGATTCGTGATGGTCGCCATGCTTTTCTTTTCGAAAGTGCGGAAAGTACTGACGCCAGTGGGCGCTGGTCGATAGTGGGAAGCTGTCCAACGCGTGTTTTTGAGGCGCGTGGCGGTGAGGTTGTGATCCGGAAAGGGGGAGAAGAGGTCTCCATCACTGCGGAGCGGGATCCTTTGGCTGAGCTTGAAAAATTCATGTCCAGCTTTGAGCCGGTATGTCATGGAGATGCGCCTCCGTTTTTTGGAGGTGCGGTCGGGTATCTTGCTTACGATGGAGTTCGTCAGTTTGAGCCGAGTGTTGGCGAGCCACCTCCCGATGACCTCGAGTTGCCGGAGGCGGTGTTCATGATTACGGACTCTGTTCTTCTGTTTGATCACAAGTTGCGGCGGTTGCTGGTCGTTGCAAATGCGATGTTGGATGATCACGGAACGGTAGAGGAAGCCTACTACGAGGCCGTGGGGAGAGTGGCGTCTCTGATTGAGGTGCTCGACCGTCCCTTGCACGTGCCGGCGCTCAACGGGCTACAGGATACGACCGTTCCGGAGCCAGTGAGTAATACCACCCAGGAGTATTTCGAATCCATGGTGGAAACGGCAAAGGACTACATTGCTGCTGGTGATGTTTTTCAGGTAGTTCCAAGCCAGCGCTTTGAGGCGCCATTTGAGAAAGCTCCGATCGATCTCTACCGTGCTCTGCGGCATGTTAATCCTTCGCCCTACATGTTTATCTTGGAGTTGGGTGATTTCTCCCTCGTGGGAAGCTCGCCGGAAGTTCATGTGCGATGCGTTGAGGATAGAATTGATATCCGCCCAATCGCGGGCACACGGTGGCGGGGTAAGACGGCCGAGGAGGATGATGCGCTTGCAGAAGACCTCCTTTCGGATGAGAAGGAGCGGGCCGAGCATGTCATGCTTGTGGACCTGGCGAGGAATGATGTAGGGCGAATCGCGGCCCATTCCACGGTGGAGGTAAACGATTTCATGATTGTGGAGCGCTACAGCCACGTGATGCACATTGTGTCCAATGTTACCGGAACGCTTTCGCCCGAGCATAGTTCTTACGACGTGCTGAGAGCGACCTTCCCGGCGGGAACTGTCAGTGGCGCGCCCAAGGTCAGGGCTATGCAGATTATCAACGAGTTGGAGCGAAATAAGCGTAACGCGTATGCCGGAGCAGTTGGTTACTTTGGATGGGATGGGGCCCATGATTCCTGCATCGCCCTCCGGACCTGCCTTCTCAAGGATGGAAAAGTTTACGTGCAGGCTGGTGCCGGAGTAGTAGCAGATAGTAACCCGGTCTACGAATACCGCGAGACCGTCAACAAGGCGATGGGGATGCTGAGAGCCATCGCTCTGGCTAATACATTGGAAAGTTAGCAGGAACCTGATCTTGGTCGTGTTTATGGTTCACTCGAAGTGTAAAAGGATTTACCTGTGTCAGCTCTCGATCATTGCCGAGGCGTCAACTCAACTTAAGTCACATGTTGCTCGTTATAGATAACTATGACTCCTTCACTTATAATCTCGTCCAGTTCTTTGGTGAGCTGGGCGCGGAGATGGAGGTTCGGCGTAATGACGAGGTGACGGTAGAGGAGATCAAGGACCTCAAGCCGGAACGAATCTGTATATCTCCAGGACCATGTAGCCCCAACGAGGCGGGAGTCAGTTGCGAGGTGATCAGCCAATTTGGTTCAGAGGTCCCCATTCTGGGAGTGTGTCTTGGACATCAGTCGATCGGGCAGGTCTACGGGGGAGAGATTGTGCGTGCGGAGCAATTGATGCATGGGAAAACTTCCATGATTGAGCACAATGGAGAGGGTCTTTTTAAGGGCTTAGGTAATCCACTCGAGGCAACCCGGTATCACTCCCTTATTATACGCAAAGATTCTCTCCCTGATTGTCTTGAGAAAACTGCTTGGTGCGGAGACCTGATCATGGGCGTGAGACACCGCGAATTTCCCGTTCACGGTGTTCAATTTCATCCGGAATCGATACTCACTGAAGGAGGCAAGCAGCTCCTTGCGAATTTTCTTGAGATGGATCACCAGAGCCGGAGCGAAGGGAGCACTGGTCCCTAGGATCAGAGCAGCCCGGAGGAGCTAGGCCTCGATACTGACTGCAAGGTCGGGGCCAAGGTCCTCGAGAGCCGCAATGAGGCCCTGTTCGTCGAAGTCTTCTTTGACTGTTGCCGATCCGGTCGCTTTAAAAACTGGATGACCGGCGTGGGGGGCGGATTCAAGATTACTGGAAAGCTCCTCAACATTCCCCCCGGTGCGGACGATGGCGGAGGCGAGTTCCTGAATAATACCGGGGCGATCGTTGCCTATAACGTCGAAGGCGATCACCTTCTGGTTATGGCCGGTCTCGGGGAGCTCCTCCGATACTGAGACGGTTAGATTCTCAAGGGATCGGAGGGAGGAGAGAAGGGTTTCATAGGTTTCTTCCGGGCATTGGATTCTGAGCATTCCTGCAAAATTACCAGAAAGGTGAGACATCCGGGATTCCTCCCAGTTTCCACGATGCCGGGCTACGATGGCCGATAATTCCTCAACCAGGCCAGGTCGGTCCGGGCCGATCAGGGTCATCACTATGTTGCGCATTTTCGTGGATATCAGGTTTCAGGAGGCAGGGCTCATAAGAAGTGGCCTCTCGCAATTACTCTACTATAACCGGCGTGCCGATTTCGGCGTTCTCATAAAATTTCTTCGCCAAGTCTGCCGGGAGGCGAACGCAGCCGTGAGAGGCTGCGTAACCTGGGAGGTGTCCTGCATGCATGCCAACGCCGTGGTTGAAGCGCAGAAAGTGAGGCATCGGTGAGCCGACGAACTTCTGTCCTGGGCCCGGCTTATCCTTGCGGGAGTCAGCGTCGTCATTAATGACCGTTCCGGTTGCGAGGTCCACAATGGTGCCGTAGGTCCGGGAGTAATAGTCCACAGACTTCTGGGTTACCGTGAAATTCCCCGGTCTTGTCGTGTACTTCGAGTTTCCCGTTGAAACGGGTGTAACGCCCGCAAGCTGGCCGCCCTTGTAAAAGTAAGCTTTCTGCTCAGCCCTGACGATGTGGATTGCAGTGGGGCCAAGGAGAGAGTCTCCATCCCAGAACTTGGAGGCCTCTGCAGGGTTTATGGGTCCGCTCTGCGGGGTGGTGCCAGTGCCAATCCCAGCAAGATAGCGTGAGGAGGGCGGGGGCTGGTCATAGATTCGAGAGATCGGTCCGCAGGAGAAGAGAGACCCAGTGGCGAGAAGAAGAGCCGGTAAAAAGAGAAGCTTCATGGCGTAGGAATCCGGGTGTTTTAGTTGCGACCGGAAGAGGTCAGGAGTTTGGCCTCTTGACCCTAGAGTAGTCAGGGAATGATGTGCGACCTTTGAAAGATAGTTGTTGAGCCAGATCGAGGTAAACTCACAGCTCATCCTTTACCCGGAATTGTTGGGTGCGGTGCTTCTTGCGCCAGGCCTCGGGTTTCACTGGGCCGACGGTGTTGTCGTCATATTTACGCCGTAATCCCTCGAGCTGATTTTTCATCTTGGAAATCTGAGCCGCGTATTTCTCATCTTTATAAAGATTCTGTAACTCGTCTGGATCCTCTTTCAGGTCGTAAAATTCCCACTCCCCAAATTCGTAGAACTGGATGAGCTTATACCGCTCGGTCCTGATCCCGTTGTGTCGGGGCACCTGATGAACGCTTGGGTATTCATAGTAGTGATAATAAATGCTGTCTCGCCATTCCTTTGGGGCCTGGCCCTTGAGCAGAGGAACCAAAGAACGGCCCTGCATGTCGTTCGGAATCTCTGCTCCTGCGGCTTCCAGAAATGTTTCGGCGTAGTCGAGGTTCTGCACCATGTGTTTCTTATCGCGCGAACCGGGCTTGGTAACTCCCGGCCACTTAATGATCAGAGGCATCAAAAGAGACTCCTCGTACATCCAGCGCTTATCGAACCATCCGTGATCCCCGATGTAGAATCCCTGATCCGAGGAATAAACCACGATGGTGTTGTCGGAGATTCCCATTTCGTCCAGCGTCCGCATCAAGGTTCCGACACTTTCATCAACCCCTCGGACGGAACGCAGGTAATTCTTGGCGTATCGCTGGTATTTCCATCGAACTAAGTCTTTGCCCTTGAGGTTTGCCTTTTTGAGCTCGGCGTCACGCGGGGCGTAATGGTTGCGCCATGCGGTAAGCTGGGTAGGTGTCATTCGGGACATGTTGCGCCACGCAGACTTGTCAAACATGCCCTTCTTATCGGCTCCCTGGTAGGCAGGAGTCAAATTGTAGAAGAGATCGAACTGCAGGTCCATGTGGCCATCGATCTCAAGTTCCTGCCAGCGGGCAGGGCTGGCATTATCCTCCCATTTGTCGAAGAGTGTTTTGGGCTCCGGTAGATCCTCATCTGCCCAGAGGTGCAGATGACGGAGGGCTGGCATCCAGTTGCGGTGGGGGGCCTTGTGCTGACACATCAGGAGAAATGGCTTCTCCTGATTTCGGCCCTTTTTGAGCCAGTCTACAGCCAGGTTGGTTACAACGTCCGTGCAATGTCCTTCGATGGTCGTTTTGCCCTCGGGAGTAAGGAGATCAGGATTGTAATAGAGGCCCTGTCCCGGAAGGACCATCCACTTATCGAATCCCTGAGGCTTCGATTTGAGATGCCACTTTCCGAACATGGCTGTCTGGTAGCCTGCCTGTTGTAGAAGCTTGGGGAATGTTTGTTGGGAGCCATCAAAATTATTTCCGTTGTTCATGAAGCCATTCTTATGGCTGTGCTTTCCGGTGATAATGACTGCCCGGCTTGGGCCGCAAATTGAATTGGTGCAGAAGCTTTTGTCGAAAAGCATTCCCTCCGAGGCAAGGCGGTCAATGTGGGGGGTCGGGTTGGTGCTTTTGAGCCAGCCATCATATGCCCCAATGGCATGGGGGGCATGGTCGTCGCTGAAAATAAAGACGATATTGGGCTGTTTTTGAGCGCCGGAGCAAAGGAGGCAGGTAGCAAGCCAGAGTGCAAAAAGGATTCTCATGATGTATCTTTGAAGGGGGATATTATTTCTTCAAGTCGACGCAGAGCAAGCGATTCTGTCCTCGCATGTAAAGGCGCCCCCCGCTGAGGGCCATGGGACTCCAGAATTTGAGGTCAAACCTCTTGCTGAGATCACTTCCGAAAACATTTGCAGAGGCAAGCATACGAAAGCCTTCTGCGCTGACTTCTCCAAGGCGCAGGGTGCCCTTTTCGCCATCCTGGAGTATTAACATGCCATCGGCGTAAAGGCTGGAACCCCGCCCCATGAAGGGATCGTCTCCTGTGCGCCACAGCTCTTTGCCCTCAAGGTCCCAGCAGCTCAGTCCCCCGGTTTTGCGCTTCGTAGTGACTCGGTGATTGGAGTTCTCGTTGGCCAGGAAATAAAGATGGTTGTCGATAACGAATGGAGGATGGATCTGGGACCCTTTCTCTATGCTCCATTTTTCATTTACCAGATAGCCGTCATCCTGTCGCTTTATGGAAAGCATCTTGGATCCGCAGTCATAGCCTCCGGTAACAAAGAGAAGAGTATTACTGACCTTGGTCACAATGGGGATAGGAATCCTGTTATAGTAATGGGTGGTCTGCCAAAGGGTCTTTCCATCCCTGGGTCTATAGCTGGTAATAAGGCCCTCCTTGCTGCCCTGATTTACTACCGAAGTCAGGACGATATGCTGTTCCCCTGCAATCTTCAGGAGGGTTGGAGAGGAGTGTGAATTCCCAACAGGACCACTCCTCCATGTCTCTTCTCCGGTGCTCCGGTTCCAGGCCGCAATGCCTGTTTCAGATCCAAAGGGAGTGACGACAACAATGTCATCGATCACAAGTGCGCACTGTGCGTAGCCCCATTTTGGCGTCTCTGCGTCTGGGTATCTTTCGGACATCTTGATCTGCCAGCGGGCTTTCCTGGTAGCCCGATCTACGCAATGCACTCTCCCGAATGATCCAATGAAATACACGGCATCTTCTCTGACGGTAGGAACGCTCCGGGATCCGGGGAATGAGGGTTCCCCTTCTGAAGTGCTTTCGTAGCGCCATTGCTCCTTTCCGGTAGTAGCGTCCAGACAGATCAACATGTCCTTTTTCTTTGCGACCCGGTCGACTACGAAGAGGTCCTTCCCATCTACTGCGCATCCGCCGAAGCCCTGCTCGAGAGCTGTCTCCCAGACGACCCCGGGTCCTTCCTTGGGGAAGCTACGCAGTAAGCCCGACTCGCTGGAGGTGCCGTTACGATCAGGACCCTGAAATTGGGGCCAATCTGCCAGCGCAAATGCTGAGCAAAGAGTTGTGACAAGAAGAAGGTGGAGCTGTATTTTCATGGGGAAGGGTAGGTTTGGTATTATTTTCTTCGCTTTAACCATAGGAAAAGGCCTGGAGCATCAAGAGTTGATCAGTTGCCAGATTTCCGTGGAGCCTGCTTAGTCTGTGGGGTTTTCCCCTTCTGGGGTTCATTTTCCCACCAGTCGCGCGGCCCCTCCTTCTCGATCCCTTTCAGAACTTTGAAGAAGGCTGACTTCATCTCCTCGAGCTTGACAGTTTTTTTCGAGGCGAGGTCGTGCTCTTCCTTCCAGTCGGTCTGAATCTGGTAGAGCTGAAACTTGTCGAAGCTGATATTGGAAATTAATTTCCAGTCTCCAATCCGGAGAGCTGCATGGCTTTTTGCGGGGGCAATATGGTTTCGCCAGAAGAGAGGCACAGGCCGTTGGACGGGGTTGTCATCGAAAGCGGGGACCATGCTAACTCCATCAATGGTGCGATCATCTGGCAGGGGAATGCCTGTAATGTCGAGAACAGTAGAGAATATATCCGAGCCAATGACCGGAACATCGCTCACCGATCCGGGCATGATCTTGCCGGGCCAACGCACCATCCCAGCAACCCGGATTCCGCCCTCATGGCTATCACGCTTGCGACCGCGCAGGCCCCCGGTTGATCCCCGGGTGCGACCTTTATTTCCCCTGCCCTCAGGGCCGTTGTCAGAGGTGAAGAAGACGATGGTATTTTCCTGTAGCCCCAGTTCGGCTAAAGCTCCGGTCACCATTCCAAAGGCATGGTCCAGTTGCGTGATGTTGCCGTGGTGCTGTCGGATGTCCTTGTCCTTGATGTCCAGGTAAGGCTCCATGAACTCCTCAGCAGATTCGATGGGAAGGTGAGGTTCGTGAGTCCAGACCGAGAGGAGGAAGGGCTTGTCCCGGTCGCGAACCTCCTTCAGCCAGCGCACGCCCTCCTGGGCCACGAGTGGAGCGGAGTATCCTTCGAGAAGCCCCATTGGTTTGCCATTGAGCACAAAGTTACGGGGGTTTTTGTGACTGGGCGCTGCATTGTTCTGGGTTGCCATCCAGTGGTTGTAGCCATGGTCGTCCGGCTGGGGCTGTTTCGTAGTGTTAAAGTGCCCGTTCAGGTGCCACTTGCCAACATGACAGGTATCGTAGCCTTTTGCCTGCAGAAGTTTGGGGAAGGTAATTTCGCTTTTCCTAAGGTGGCAGGAATGGCCTCCCGGGATCCAGCGCCAGACGCCATTACGATAGGGAGTGCGTCCTGTGAGAATTGAGGCGCGGGATGGTGAGCAGACTCCGCAGGCAGAATAGCACTGTGTGAAGCGGATTCCCTCAGTTGCAAACTTGTCGAGGTGTGGAGATTGGATGATTTCGTTGCCGTAGCATCCCAAGTCTCCCCACCCCATGTCATCCACGAGGAAAATGACAATGTTGGGCGATTCCGCGCCGTGAAGGGAGAAGTTGCCCAGCAGGAGGCAGCAGATAGAGAGGCGGATAGCATTCATCAAACAACAAGGAAGTCAGGGAGAGTCTTTCTGAGGAGGTTCTGGTTACTTTGCAGGGCCAGCGGTCCATCTGATTGCGGCAAGGAGATGGGCTCGACCAAAGGGGGTATCGATCGATTTGATATCGTGTCCAAGCCCGGTATAAAAATATCGTCCCTTGCCCATTTTACGCCGCCAGCAGATGGGATGATCATCTCCCATTGGCTTCATTTCCGTGTAAGAGGGATGGTTCCTAACCGGGATATAACTCTTTTCATCGAGGCGGAGGAGAACCTCCACGCCCGGAAGGCCGGTTACCGATTTGTCGAAGTTCAGCCAGTCGGCGGTGTATCTGAACTCCTTGCTTTTTCCTGCCACAATGGGATCTCCCTCGGCCTTTGGATCAACGAGGAATCGTGCCTCCACGAATTCGGAATCACCATGGAAATCGCAGCCTGCGATTTCTATGAGTTCCGGCCAGGTCCCATTCTGGACTATGCCAGCGTGCATGACCATGATGCCGCCACCATTGTTGAACCATTGAATCACGGGCTTACGCTCCTCGGCAGTAAGGCTTTCCCCAAGGTTGGTAGAATTATTGAACAGAATCAGGTCGTAGTTCTGCAGGTTTCGTGCGCTAAGCTCGTCTGCGCTTTCAGTAATACTGACGGTGATATCATGTTTTGCTCCAAGTGTGGCGAGATAGCCGTTGATGCGGGCGATCTCCGGGTGGCGATACCAGGAGGTCTTTGAGTAGACGAGGACTTCGATAGGTCGAGCGCAGCCGAGATCGACGGCTAGCCCGAGGAGGCCCAGCAGAATAATAACACGAATCATATGATAGTTGATTGTCCGGGGAATTCCAGCAGGCCAGGGAAGATCAGTCAATCGGTTGACTAAGGGACCGGAAGATCACTTCGGAGGCCTGATCAGAGGGCGGCTGACTATTTGCCCTTTCTTTCCGAGAGAAATCGCATGAGATCCCTTAGTTCTTCGCGACTTAGCTGAGCGGTCAAGCCTGGAGGCATGATAGTGCCAGCGTCCTGACGGTGTTGGACTTGATTGGGTGCCAGAGTCCTGCGTTGTCTCGTGACAGCATCCTCAATGATAATTCGCTGGCTGTCCTCGTGTTTGAGATAGCCGCTTACCACGAGGCCATCCCGGGTCTTAATGGCAGTGGAGAGGTAGCCTTCCTTGATCTGGCGTCGAGGCCAGACTACGGATTCGATGATAATTTCCAGAGGTAAACCAGCTCCCACAGCTGTCAGTTCGGGTCCAAATTCCTGCCCCTCTTCGGAAATGACATGGCACTTAGTACAGGCGAGAGAATCTCGATGGTAGACCTTTGAGCCGCGGTCGGAATCTCCATCTTTCCTCACCTCGGCAGCTAGAGAATCAATCCATTCCTGACTGAAGGCGGGTAGGCCAATGGCAGGAGAAGTCTCGCTATAAGAGGTGTTCAGGACTTTTCCAAGATCAGTAGAATGAAGCCCGGCAGCACCCAACGCTCCACGGATGCGAGCTCGAAGGTCCGAACTCAGTTCAGTTCTCTGAAGGATTGAGGCCAGAGCAAGGTCTCCATCAACACGGGTAAGAAAAGGGATGAGGTAGGGCTCAACAGAATTATTTGGGCCGGCGGCGGTGAGCGCTGTAACTGCAATTTGTGCCGCTCTGTCGGGATTGAGTGCGGTAAGCGCATCGAGCGCGGCATGGCGTATCCGGATGTCTCCAGCAACGGTGCTCAATCTGCTGAGATCTTCAAGTCGGTCTTCCGCTATCTTCGGGAAATCGCTGATGGACCTTAGGGCCGCGATACGAACTTCGAGGGAGCTCTGGGAATCGAGGATAATTTTGCTTACCGGTTCCCTGAGTTCGAGGATCCGCCACTGTCCGATCAGGCGGATAGCATGAATCTTCTGTTTGTCGTTCCCTCCTGTAACAGCAGTGGCGAGGAGTGAATTCAGGCTTGGATTCCCGGGTTTCAATTCCCTGATGGCGGCGGACTCCCGCATCGCAGACAGGACAGGAATAGAGTGTTTCGGGTCATCATGGGCTTTGGTGACCAGCCAGTCGAGATCCCCCACTGATCCCTGCGTAGCGAGAATCGTTGCGAGGACCGGAAATGCAGGGCTCGTTGGTTTGAGTATCGGGTCTTCGAGGAGATTCCGGGCAATGCTGGCAGCATCCTGACCAGAGGTTTGGCTGAGAAGGAATGCGAGATGCTGGGTGTCCTCAATCGCTAGTTGCCCTTCCTTCAAAGAGGTGAGCCACCACCGTTGCAGGGCATGGGCGCATTGGCGAAGGGCCGCCTCCAGGAATCGGTCAGTTGGGGAATTTAGGATGAGAACGGCTGTTTCCATTGCCTCAGTGGACTGGAGTTGACTGGCGGCTACTACGGCTTCCAGTCGAACTCGCGGGTGAGGGTCAGTCACTGAATTTTGAAGATATTCCAGTGGTTTCTGCAGACGATCATGCCAGCGGCCAACTACGCGGGTTGCGTAGGACCGAGCGAGTGGTTCGCTGGCTCTGAGCAGCCGCTCCAGTAGTTCAATATTCACTATTTCAAACCACTCGTGGAGGCAAACGGCTTCGAAGATCTGTCGTTCCAGAGAAGGATCGAGAGGGTCGAATGAGGATATCCAGTTTGTGAGCTCCTTTTGTATTTTCGCGCGTCCCTCTGAGTCAGCGTAGCGGTCTGAGAGAATGATCCGTAATCTCTCGCGCTCCTTGAGAGTCGCTCCGCTGAGTGCTTCAAGGAGCTGTCTTGTGGGCATCGCATGGTAATTGGGGGCTCGGATGGCGCGTTTCCCCTTTGCGGTCAGACGCCAGATTCGACCGTGTGTCTTGTCGCGGTCAGGATGACGCAGGGAAGCTTGGTAGTGGCCGATTATTGGGTTGTACCAATCAGCGACGTAGAGTGCTCCGTCTGGTCCTGTCTGGATATCCACAGGGCGAAAACTCTGATGATCCGTTGTCCACAATGGGTCGAGTAGTTCTCCTCGATGGCCGGCTCCATCAGGAGTGATCCGGAGGCGATCGACCAGGTGTGCGAAGTATCCTGCAATAACGATATTGCCTTGGAGGTCATCTGGAAGAGCGGGAGAATCGATAATCTCACAGATCATGCTCTTGATACGTGTTCCTCCAATGTCGAGGGGGTTGTGGCGGTTCTCGGTATGAACCATCACTGGTAGTAGTTCACTCACGGCGTTTCCGTTGCTTTTGGCAAAGGGCTCGCCCCAGTGTCCGTGGGACAGCCCCCAGGGATTCTGCCCGCTGCATCCTCGGAAGGCATGTAATTGCATTCTTCTGGGGCGGAGGCGCCACACACCATGCTCGTCCATACGAACGATTCCCCAGGGTGTTTCTACTCTAGAGAAGTTATGCAGCCCCTGGCAGAAGAGCAGCTCGCCGCCAGGACTCCAAGTAAGGGAGTTGATATTCTGGTGGGTGTCCCCGGTGCCAAAGCCGCTGAGGACAACTTCCCGCTTATCAACCTGGTCATCGCCATTGGTATCCTCAAGGAAAAGCAGGTCCTGCCCTTGGCCAAGGTAGACTCCTCCATCTCCCAGAGCAAAGCCGGTGGGCATATCGAGCCCATCTGCAAATACCACGGATTTGTCCACTTTTCCGTCATGGTCGAAGTCCTCTAAAATGAAGATTTTGTCTCTTGGCGCTTCAGATGAAATGGCCTGTGGATAGACGAGAGAGCAAAGAACCCAAAGCCTCCCCTTCGGTCCCCAGCGCATCACAATGGGGTTGGCGATCCCGTTCTGCTCCGAGGCGAAAAGCGAAACATCATAGCCTTCTGCTATTTCGAAGGAAGCGAGCTCTGCCGTAGTCGAGTTGTCTCCCATGGCAGGTCCAACCGAGTAATTCTTGGGTTGGGCCAGCAGCGTCCCGGGGTGTATTCCGAGGAGGAGAATCAGTATGAAATTCTTCATTGAGATTGGGTCCCCGTTTTCCAGATGTTTTCCTCAGCCTGCTCAATGAGGGGGATGATGGCATTGACTTCTCTCGGAAACCACCGGGGCTGTCCTGGTCGGTGGTCCCTGCTGCTGGGAACTTGTTGACGGTTGCCGTAGAGAAAAGACCAATTGGTAGGTCTCCAGTGCTGACGCCAGAGCAGGTTCTTTTGCCCGATCTTTTTGCGCAACAGTTCAAAGTGTGTGCCCCGACGGGGGATAGGTTGCTCGGTTAATTGCGAAGCGACGTTGCGGGCCCAGTGCCACTGTCCCTCTGAGTTGAGATGACTGCTGCTGCTGGCCCATCCCGAGGAGTCGAGCTGGGACATTCCAACGTAAAGGTAGCCTCTTTGCTGGGCGAGTTGGCGGATGCCCTCGCTGTAGGCGGCGATATCTCCATTGTGCTGGCTTAAATCAGGGAGGAGATGATCGCCCGGCTTTTCGAACCGGTGTGGCGAGACTAGAACAATACGAGGAGTGCACTCTTCAAATTGATCCAGAAGCTCGCCGTAGGCTGTCAGAAAGTGAGGAAGGCGGGTGGCCCCGTCTAATGCTTCAACCTGCCCAAAATTAGCAATGATGATACTTGCCCCCATTCGACGGAGTAGATCGAGGTGTGAGCCGAAATTCCTTGGGCGCTGCTGGAGGTAGACGGTGTCTGCCTGCCAGGCCAGATCGCGAAAATATAATCGCTCGGAGGATTCGAGGGTGAGAATGGTCTCGAGAAATCCAGATTCGAATTGTTTAACGGTATTTGTGCCGCCAGCAAAGGCTACAACGTCGTTGGATTTCAGGGCAAACTCTCCTTTGAACGGCTGGTAGGCATCCTGTGCTGAAATGGCGTTTTCAGGTGAAAGAAGTATCTGCAGGCTTGCCCCAACCTTGTAATGCCATGGCCCGGCAAGAGAGACTTTCTGGCCACTCCCGCTGAGTTCGAGCTTCCCGTGGGTCTGTGCGATGCCGCCTCCATGTCCGTGGTCGAATACGCGCACGGCGATATTATTCCTGCCCGGCTTGAGTGCGCCGGGAGCCAGTTTGTAAGCGCGAGGAGTAAAGTGATCCCCGGGCTGTTCGTGACCCCCAACCCTTTTTCCGTTTATCCAGGTTACGTCCATGTCGTCGATTGCTCCCAGTTCGAGAGTGGCCTCCGCGTTTGCCATCAGAGCTGGAACCTCAATTGTGCGACGAAACCAGACCACCCCGTCATATTCGGGGAGCCCTGCCTTTTCCCAGTGGATCGGGAGGTTCATGACCTCCCAGTTCTCATGATTGAGACCTTCCCGTGCCCATCCATTACCTTGTGACCCTGGGTCGTGAAGGCCTATGAGTTCCGGCCATTTCCGAGTAGGAGGATCGCTCCCATCGTTTTCGCTGGAGCGTGGTTTAATGCGGTAGTGATTGGCGCCTTCCTCGGCCGCGACTGCCGCCAGAGCTAGGAAGAGAAGGAGGGCGTAGTGACGAAGAAACATGAATGGGTTAAGTCGCGTTTCATTTTTCCTCTTTCCAGCCTTCAGGCCAACCAGAAAAGAACTACAAACGGGTGAATGCGGAAGAGCTTGATGCGCTTCCGATGAAGAGAATGAGGAATCTGTGAGTCAGGTTGAGTTCGGGTGCGCTCGAGCCCGCGCAAAAAGGGCCCACCTGCATTGCGCAGGCGGGCCCAGAGCTTTGGAACAGGGAAGAAATTCCTGCTGTGAAGACAAGTCAAATTCTAGAGTTTCCAGTCTCCCCGGTAGGGCAGAGAGTAGAGGATCTTGTGGGCTTTGTCATCGCCGATGACAGCCTCTTTCTTGGGATCCCATTTAACAGCGCGTCCGATCTCATGTGAGACATAGGCAATATGACCAGGGGTAATGGACCGGTGGGCATTCTCCGCAGGTGCGATTGTCTCCTTCCGGGATTTAACCGAATCGATGAAGTTACGCTGGTGGCCGGGCGAGCTGTAGCCCTTCCAGTCTCCGGCGTTGAAGCCTTTCTTGGCCCACTCCTTATTGGAGGCATCGAGGCGGCCACGATTGACCCAAACCCAGCCATCGGTGCCGATCCACTTACAGCCACCGCCAACGCGGGAGGACATGATGACCTCAATGTCGCCGGGGTACTTGGAAACAACGTCATACTGCCAGACAGTATCATAGATGTCTGGAGTCTTGCTGAAGTCCCAGTTCTTTGCTTCTACGCTGACAGGGCCGCCTCCTCCGCCGGTGGCCTCGAGTCCGAGCCCCCAGTGGGCAATGTCATTGTGGTGGCCGATCCAGTCCATAAGTTGACCGCGTCCGTAGTTGGTATGCCAACGCCAGGACCAGTGGTGACGAGCTTCCATGTAGGGGAGAACAGGGCTGGGTCCGCACCACATATCGTAGCCCTCAGGAGCGTCCTTGAGAGTGGGATCACGGTCGGGGCCGGTTTTTCCTCCGGGGAGGCCTACTTCAACCTTGGTCACCTTGCCAATGAGCCCGTTGCGGACGATTTCTACCGCTTGGCGGAAGTTCCAGTCTGAGCGCTGTTGAGATCCAACTTGGAAGATGCGCTTGTGCTTGGCGACGGTCTCATGGATCGCCTTTCCTTCGGCGTGGAAGTGGGTCACAGGCTTTTCGCAGTAGACGTCCTTGCCGTTGCGGAGGGCCTCCATGCAAATGAGTCCATGCCAGTGGTCAGGGGTAGCAACCATTACTGCGTCGATGTCGTCACGGGCGCATAATTCGCGGTAATCAAAATAAGCCTTGCAGTCCTTGTTGCCGTATTTCTTGTCGACGGTTTCCTTACCCCCAACGGATCCGCATCGCCTGTTACGATCGGTATGGTTCTTGTGACAGTCAGCGACGGCTACTCCTTGAACATCCTTGTGGTTGATGTGGGCCTGCATGACACCAAGGCCTCGGTTGCCGATGCCTATAAAGCCCATGACTACGCGCTCGCTGGGAGCGGTATTCCCGTCTTTGCCAAGGGCACTGGAGGGAATGACGGTCGGGAAGCCGACGGCAGCGCCGGCGGCTGTTGATTTCTGGAGGAAGCTCCGTCTTGTTTGGTTATTACTCATCTGAATTGCTAATGAAGCTAAGGTTGGAACGGACAGGTTATTGCGCGTGGGAGACAAGGATGCAAACCCCAACCACGGGGGCACGCAAAGATGCGATAATCCAGTTGACGCTCACAGGGTCTCCCTGCCTCGGTCTCAAACTCTGCGACAATCTTGATAACCTGTGAATAAGAGAGCCTGATCTGGCTGGNGCGTTCCCTTTCATGAGGGCCAANTGAAAAAGGATGGTCATCGTGTTGACTTGCTCGAAGGGAGGCTGCCTCGCAAAAGCGCTTGAAAAGTAGCGCTTTCGGCCTAGGCTTNGCCNCCCGGCATTTGATTGGCCGGGNCCTGTCATCAGATGCAAATCGGGATTCCGAACGAGATATACGAGGGAGAATGCCGGGTGGCCACTACCCCGGACGTTGCCAAACACCTCCAGAAACTTGGTTTTACAGTCGCTATTGAGCAGGGAGCTGGAGATTCGGCCAGTTTTCCTGATCAAACTTATCGAGACGTAGGAGTCCAGATTATCGAGAAAACAGAGGATCTCTGGTCGTCCTCGGACATCATATTTAAGGTGCGAGCACCTGAGGATGAGGAGGTTGGTCACCTTGCACCTGGCAAGATCCTGGTGAGTTTCATCTGGCCGGCTCAGAACGAAGAGCTGATGACTACCCTTGCTGCGACTGGAGCAACGGTGTTGGCCATGGACAGCGTGCCCAGAATTTCCCGGGCGCAGAAGCTGGACGCCCTGAGCTCGATGGCCAACATCGCAGGCTACCGAGCGGTGGTTGAGGCCGCGCAGCACTTCGGGAGATTTTTTACTGGTCAGATTACCGCTGCGGGCAAGGTGCCGCCCGCCAAGGTTCTGGTCATCGGGGCGGGAGTCGCGGGCCTGGCCGCCATCGGTGCTGCTCGTAGCATGGGGGCCATTGTTCGCGCCTTTGATACGCGGCCGGAGGTGAAGGAGCAGGTCGAGAGCATGGATGCTGATTTTCTCATGCTTGATTTTGAAGATGAGGAGGATGGGTCTGGCGAGGGAGGCTACGCCAAGGTCATGAGCGAGGCGTTCATCGAGGCGGAGATGGCTCTATTCCGTGAGCAGGCTCAAGAGGTGGACATTATCATTACTACCGCGCTGATTCCCGGAAAGCCGGCGCCGAAGCTGATCCTCGCTGATATGGTTGAGTTAATGAGAGAGGGTAGTGTCATTGTTGATTTAGCCACGGAGCAGGGTGGTAACTGTGAGCTTTCGGAAGCGGGTAAGGTCGTGGTCAAACACGGAGTCAGCTTGGTAGGCTATACTGACCTGCCAAGCCGCCTNGCCGCCCAGTCCAGCCAGCTCTACGGGACTAACCTCCGGCATATGTTGACGGATCTGAGCCCNGAGAAGGATGGCNCAGTCAACGTGAATATGGAGGACGAGGTCATCCGGGGTGCAACTGTCATCAAGGACGGGGAAATCACCTGGCCGCCTCCGGCTCCGAAGCTCTCTGCGGTTCCCAAGCAGGAAAAGGAGTCCGAGACNCCGTCTCAACCCNCTCCGGCAGAGCCAGCAGCAAAGCGTTCGGTCCTCGGATTTCTGGTTCCGCTTCTTCTCGCGGGGGGTGCCCTCGCCGGAGTCGGGTCCTTCGCTCCGTCCTCCTTCATGGAGCACTTCACGGTCTTCGTTCTCGCCTGCTTTNTCGGCTACATGGTGATCTGGAATGTGAGCCCCGCGTTGCATACGCCGCTCATGAGTGTCACGAATGCAATCAGCAGNATTATTATCATCGGGGCGCTCATGCAGATCTCCAAGGAGACGCCCGCAATCGTATGGCTGGCTGCGGTCGCGATTCTGATTACGGCCATTAACATCGTGGGAGGATTCGCAGTGACCCATCGAATGCTGGAGATGTTTCGTAAGGACTAGCCTCTAATCGCAATAGGAAATGACTGACCAACTTGCAGACGCTGCCTACCTCGGAGCAATCATTCTCTTCATCCTTGCACTGGGGGGATTGAGTAATCAGGAAACCGCACGGCGGGGAAATTTTTATGGCATGCTGGGAATGGCAATCGCGCTGATTGCCGCGGTAGCTGGAATCAAGGGGAACTACGCAGTTCTTATTGGAACGCTGTCGCTTGGCGGCGTGGTGGGCTTTGTCCTCGCCCGNCGGGTCCAGATGACCCAGATGCCGGAGCTNGTGGCGATTCTTCACAGCCTGGTGGGGCTGGCTGCNGTTCTGGTGGGCTACGCCACCTATCTCGATCCTGATGGGCAGCACTATCAAGGAGCTGAGAAAACCATCCACGATATTGAGATTTATCTGGGGATCCTCATCGGAGCGGTGACCTTCTCCGGTTCCGTCATAGCCTTTGGTAAGCTGAGTGGAAAGATTGGGGGGAAGCCGCTTACCCTTCCTGCGAGACACTGGCTCAACCTAATGCTGTTGATTGTGACAGTGGCGTTGGGCGTGGCCTTTGTCGGGCAGTCTGCCGAGGGCGGGGGATTAANCCCACTCCTGATCATGACCGTGATTGCTCTCATTTTTGGGATTCATATGGTGATGGCAATCGGTGGCGCGGACATGCCGGTGGTTGTTTCCATGCTCAACAGTTATTCAGGCTGGGCTGCGGCAGCCACCGGGTTCATGCTCAAGAATGATCTTCTGATCGTTGTGGGGGCACTAGTTGGTTCCAGTGGAGCAATCCTCAGCTACATCATGTGCAGGGCCATGAATCGGAAGTTCCTCTCGGTGATTGCGGGCGGGTTCGGAAGCAGCGGTGGTGGAGCAGTGAAAAGTGGCGATGGGGAGCACGGTGAAGCTGTTTCCATCAGTGCCGAGGATACNGCTGAATTGATGGGAGAGGCCAAGGAAGTGATGATTATTCCCGGCTACGGCATGGCGGTGGCCCAGGCGCAGCACACTGTCAACGAGATGACAAAGGCTTTGCGGGCGAAGGGAGTTAATGTGCGGTTCGGAATACACCCGGTAGCAGGTCGGATGCCCGGGCACATGAATGTCCTCCTCGCGGAGGCCAAGGTGCCCTACGATATCGTTTTCGAAATGGACGAGATCAATGAGGACTTCCCGGACGTCGATGTGTCGGTCGTGATTGGGGCCAACGATATCGTCAATCCCTCCGCTCTCGATGAGCCGGATAGCCCAATTGCGGGCATGCCTGTGTTGGAATGCTGGAAGGGTCGTCACACGATTGTTTTGAAGCGCTCCATGGCAACGGGGTATGCCGGCGTTGAGAACCCCCTATTTTTCAAGGAGAATACGCAAATGCTCTTCGGCGATGCGCAGGAAAGCCTTGAGGGAGTTTTGAAAGCTCTGGGATCCTGAAAAAGAGTTCTCCAAGAAGTTCTGGGGCAAGGCGCTGGCCCTAAGGCGCCCGGATGGGAGGACAGGACCCA
>PBTP01000105.1 GCA_002729275.1 Roseibacillus sp.
AATGGTACATGCCTCATCTCTGCGGCCGTCCCCTGCCCGGGACCCGTCGTTGCAATCTCGGTCGGGAAACCGCGATCCAGCAGGTCGAATGGCGGGATGACGGCTGGCTCTACCTCGTTGAAGGTGGCAATGCGCCACACGACGAAGTCAGCCCCCCGCAACTACCCTCCCACTCGTGGCCTGACCTCCCGGACCGTCTTCCCTTCGACTCCCTCCACTATGCCACTCCCCGGGGTCCTTCCGCCAACGTGATCCGGGAAACGGAAAAGCTGGTCCTGCGCGGGTGCGAGTCTCTTGAGTCCAATTTCGAGCAAGCCATGCTGGCCCGTCGCCTCACCTCCCAGCAGGCGACAATCACCACCTTCCTCGAGTTTGCTCCGACTTCCTTCCAGCAGATGGCGGGCCTCGCCCTTTACTACAACACCCACCTTTTCCATTACCTCTACCTCTCCCNAGATGAGAACCTTGGNCCTTGTCTCCAGGTCCACTCCTGCGATGACGGCACTTCCAGCTTTCCTCTCGGTAAAAATCTCATACCCGTCCCCCAAGGAGCCCTCTTCCTACGAGCGGACCTTGACCATCGTGACCTCCAATTCTCCTACTCTTCCGACGAGAAAACCTTCCACCCTATCGGGCCGGCACTCGACGCCTCCCTCCTCTCCGATGACCACGGAGACCACTGGGGCTTCACCGGAACCTTTGTTGCCCTTTGCTGCCAGGATCTGACTGGCTCCTGCCTCGCCGCCGAATTTAACTTTCTCGAAATCGCCATCCCATGAACCTTCGTACTTTCTTCATCGCCCTNACTGTTTCTCTTGGAGGATTCCTCTTCGGTTTTGATGCCGGGATCATATCCGGCGTGATGAATTATGCTGGTCCCTACTTCAAACTGGACGACATGCAGGTCGGATGGGCGACAAGTTGCACCGTCTTCATCGCCATGTTCGCCATGCTCGTGGCGGGGAAGTTGAGCGACACCTTCGGGCGTAAACCTGTCCTCCTCACAGTCGCCTTTCTCTACGCGATNTCCGCCATCCTGTCCGCTCTGGCCAACTCATATGAAATGCTCTGCATCGCCCGGATGATTGGTGGNGTGGCGTTTGGGGCTGCCCTTGTGATCGCTCCAACCTACATCGCAGAAATTGCAGGGGCAAAGGATCGCGGCAAGCTTGTCTCCATCCAGCAACTCAATATCGTGCTGGGATTTTTTGCGGCCTTTCTCAGTAATTACCTGTTCAACAAGCTGACTACGGGGGAGGCAGGAATATTCTTCCAATCGGNAAGTTTTACAGNCGAAACGGTCTGGCGCTGGATGCTGGGTGTGGAAGCCCTGCCTGCNCTTCTCTATTTCGGCTGCCTCTTTCTTGTTCCGAGAAGCCCTCGCTGGTTACTGGCCAACGGNCGGGAGACCGAGGGTGAGAGAGTCCTCGTCAAGGTCCACGGTCCTGAGAACGCCCAGTCCGAGAGCGCAGATATCCGAAAAAGCCTCGCGGAAGAAAGCCTTGTCGCCGGATCAAGGATCTCAGATCTCTTCCTGCCCGCCCTCCGCTTNATCCTTANTGTCGGCATCGTTATCGGCATCCTTCAGCAGGCTACCGGGATCAACGCGGTCTATTTTTACGCAACNCAGATCTTCAAGCAGACCGGAGTGGGTGTCGANAATGCCTTCCTGCAAGGCGTGCTNCTCAGTCTNACCTCAGTGGTCTTCGCTACNATCGCCATTTTGACCATCGACANGATNGGCCGAAGACCNCTGCTTCTNGTNGGNATCGCAGGAATTGCNGTCTGNATGCTNCTNTGTGGNTTTGGCTTCCAGGGCGCCACCTATCAGCTGACCCCGGAGAAGATCGCGNCTCTGGAGGGNGTTGATNTGNCCAAGCTCTCAGCCGTGGAGAACAAGACCTTTACCTCCGANGTCGNTTTTAANAATACCATGAGGGAANNCCTNGGGACAGAGACCTATNGCAAACAGGAGGGGGCCATCCTCGANGCNGCGACCAACATGAATGCCACNATCGTGCTGGTGGGAATTCTNGGNTTCATCGCCTGCTTTAANTTCTCCCTNGGTCCAGTCATGTGGGTCATGCTCTCAGAGATGTATCCCAACCGGATCAGGGGGCTGGCCATCGGTAGTATTGGCCTCATCAACTCTTTTACGGCTTGGGTTGTGACCCAGGCCTTTCCCTGGGAACTATCCAATCTCGGAGCGGGGCCTTCCTTCTTCATCTTTGGGGGCATTGCCCTCATCGGATTCTTCATTCTTTTCCGCATTTTACCGGAAACCAAGGGCAAGACTCTTGAGCAATTGGAAACAGACCTCGTGCGGACTTAAAAATTACTCCTCATTCAATGAAACACCCCCTCCTCTTTCTCGCCCTCGCGGCGACCGCTCTCTCCCTGTCCGCCATCGGTCAGGAACTTACCGGACGCTTCGCGCCNCCCGCTGGCAAGGTCCTCATCTTCGCGGGACAGGACAATGCCTCGGTCGGCGGCACCGCCAAGTATCGTAACGGCTATATTGAGAATGTCGGGGTCCCGGCAGGGATCACGCACTACGTCTACTTCTCCGAAGGCTGGACCAACAAGTTCAACCGGACCTTCGGCAAGGGAGTTGCTGGTCTCAACACCGAGACCGAATGGGCTTCCGGCCCCATGCACCAGAAGGCTTACCTTGATTCTCCGGCCCTTGACCGCTGCATCATGCACCTNTCCATCTCGATGGANGGCAACTGCGAGGACAAGGTTGCCGACGGCACCTTTGACCACCTNATCGANGANCTGGTNACCTTCGTNCGGGATCACCCTGAACATCCCTTCCTCATCCGCATCGGCTACGAGTTTGATGGGAATTGGAATGGNTATGACCCCGAGAACTTCAAGAAGGCCTTCCGCCGGATCGTGGACGGCCTGCGCGAGGACAAGCTTCCCAACGTGGCCACCTGCTACGCCTCCTCCAGCATGGCCACCCTCAAGCAGTTCGAGGAGTATGATCCCGGCGCCCAGTATTACGACTGGGTAGGCTACTCCTGGTGGGGAGGCGACAAGGATGGCGAGGCCGCTCTGGAGTTTGCCCGCCGCCTCCAGAAGCCCGTCTTTATTGCCGAGGCCACTCCTCGCGGACTCTTCTTCGACAAGGACCAGCCGGGAGAGGTCTGGGACACCTGGTTCACCAAGTTCTTCCAGCACATCGACGACAATATCGACGTAATCCGGGCCGCCTCCTATATCAATGCNGACTGGGACTCCCAGGACATGTGGGACGGCTGGGGCCAGTCCCGGCTCGAGACCGCTCCCCTCTTGCGCAAGCGATGGCTGGCAAAAATGGCCGAGGACCAGTTCCTCAATGCCAGCGACAAGCCTTTCGAGGCGATCAACTTCCCCTCTCCCTTCGCCTTGCCCACGAAGCGGGTGCTCCCCTACCGAAACCCCTCCCTCNCCGTGGAGGAGCGGGTAGAGGACCTCCTGACCCGCATGAACCTTCAGGAAAAGGTCGCCCAGATCACTGGCTGGTGGAATCCCAACGAGGAAAAACTGCGGGAGGACGGAAAGATCTTCACCTCGGAATTCTATGCCGCGAACTCCCCCCACGGAGTGGGTGAGCTCGGCCCTCTGCACAACCTCACCATCGCCGAGGACGTCAAGCAGTACCGCGCAGTTCAGGACTACTTCCGCCGGCAAACCCGGCTCGGGATCCCCGCCATTCTCCACGACGAAGCCGCCCACGGGTTCATGCGCTTCGAGGCCAACTCCTTCCCTGCTCCCATCGGCCTTTCCTGCACCTGGAACCCACGCCTTCTGGTCAAACTCTACTCCCAGGCCGGCCGAGAGGCCCGCTCCCGCGGCATCTCGCACATCCTCTCTCCGATCGTTGATGTCGCCCGGGACCTTCGCTGGGGCCGCGTGGATGAAACCCTCGGAGAAGATCCCTTCCTCGTTTCGCGCCTTGGAGCGGCCATGGTCGAGGGTCTTCAGGGCTCCCGAGATGGCACCATCGCGAAAGGTCACGTCGCCGCCACCTTAAAGCATTTCGCTGGCTATGCCGGAACCGACGGAGGCCGGAACCGCTCTCCTTATTCCAACGGACCCCGGCACCTTCTGGACGTCGACGTAGCGCCCTTCCGCCATGTCATTGATCGGGTCAAGCCTGCTGCCGTGATGGCAGCTTTTAACGAGGTCGATGGCCTGCCCTGCCACGTGAACCCATGGATTCTGACCGAGGTCCTCCGNGGCCAGCTTGGGTTCGAGGGCCTGACTGTGGGAGACTACCAGGGCATTGATCTGGTNCGTAAATACCAGAACATCGGCTCCTCTGACGCCGATGCTGCCCGCATGGCCCTGAATGCCGGACNGCAACTCGAACTGCCCAACCGGTTCGGATACCAACACCTCCCCANGCTTCTGCGTGAAGGNAAGATCCAGCTCAGCCAGATCGATGATGCTGTCCGGGCGGTTCTCTCCCTCAAGTTTCGACTCGGACTCTTTGAGGCTCCCTTCGAACTCGACACCAAGAAGGCCAATGCTCTGGCCCGCTCGGAAGAGGCCAGAGAGCTGGCCCGTGAGGCGGCTCGCCAATCTATCGTCCTNCTGCGCAACGAGGACAACCTGCTCCCCCTCGATCGTNNCGCATACAAAACTATCGCGGTCATCGGACCCAATGCTGNCACCTGCCGCCTNGGCTCCTATTCAGGGCGTCCTCTCAAAACCGTCTCCCTGCTTGAGGGCATCCGCGATCTTGTCGGGGACAAGGTCAAGGTCACCCACGCCGAGGGGTGCAAGATTGCCCTCAACGACACCGGGGACTCTTATGCCAACTGGCGCTACGTCAACGAAATCGAATTCGCTACTCTGGCCGACAACAAGGACCTCATCGACGAGGCGATCAAGGTCGCAAGCGAGGCCGACCTCGTCATCCTTGCCATCGGCGAGAACGTGCTTCTCGGTCGAGAAGCGTGGGGAGGCAACCACGTTGGGGATCGCAGTAACCTCGATCTCACTGAGTCTCAGCAAGCCCTCTCCGAGGCCATCCTCGATACCGGAAAGCCTGTTGTAGCCTTCCTGAACAACGGCAGCCCAATTACTCTTCACGACCTCGGCGAGACATTTCCAGCCATCCTGACCGGCCACTACGCCGGACAGGAAACCGGCACTGCAGCCGCCGAGATTCTCTTTGGAGAGGCCTCGCCTTCCGGAAAGNTCACCGTGAGCTGGCCTCGCAGCGTGGGACACCTTCCCATCCACTACAGCCAGCACGGAAGCTCTCAGGTTTTTGAGTATGTCGATTCCCCTCGGGGACCGGTCTATCCCTTTGGGTATGGCCTCAACTACACAACCTTCGAATACTCCAACCTCACTCTCTCCGCAGAGGAGATCTACCCCGAGGATCTTATCCTTGTGGGATTTGACCTTACCAATACCGGAAAACGCATCGGCACCGAGATTGCCCAGCTCTATGTCAGCGGACAGGGCTTTCCCCTNGCCCGACCCGGCCTGGAGCTGAAGGGCTTCCAGCGGGTCACCCTCATGCCCGGCGAAACCAAGCGGGTGAGTATCGAGATTTACGCTGAGGACCTCGCCTTCCACAATAGCGCATTACAGAGATCCTTTCCAGCAGGNACCTATCAGGTTCGGGTGGGAGGGTCCTCCACCACTCTCAGCAAGCCCCTTGCTCTGAGGACTATTCCAAGGGCGACAACTGCCAAGATCACGGCCCATCCCTCGGGCGCTCACTCGGGCTCCGGATCCAAATCCCTCAAGCCTCCAAGAAACACCGCAGCCGCCAAGCCCGCGACCTCCCCCGATTCCGAGTCTCTCCCAACCGCTCCCAGCGAAGACACCCCTGCCGGGAAGCGCCCTAACGTTCTTTTCATCGCTATCGATGATCTGCGTCCGGAGCTCGGCACCTACGGAGCCAAGGTCAAGACTCCAAACCTCGACAAATTCGCCCGGAGCGGCACCCGATTTGACCGCGCCTACGTCCAGCAGGCCGTCTGTGGAGCCTCCCGCCTCTCGATCATGACCGGGCTCTACCCAACCCTGACAAGAGAGCAAACCTTCCATGTGAGCGGCTGGCGTGAGCGTCATCCTGATGTTCTGACCATGAACCAGCACTTTGGTCGCCAGGGCTACACCACCGTGGGACTGGGCAAGATCTATCATGGGACAGGTGGTGCCGGAGTCGATGAGGCGAACTGGACTCGCTGGATCAACCTCAGCGTCCCCGAGTATGCCGACGAGACCAATATCAAGATTCTTGAAGAGGCCTTGGCCCGAAATGAGGTCGGCACTACGAACGACCCCCCGAAAGGACCTACCACCGAATCCGCCGATGTCCCGGACAATACCTATGCTGATGGGCAACGGGCAAACAGGGCCTGTCAGCTTCTGGAGAACTTTTCGGAGGCTACCGGCACCCCCTTCTTCCTGGCCGTAGGACTCACCAAGCCCCACCTTCCCTTCGTTGCTCCCCAGAAATACTGGGATCTCTACAATCGAGAGGACTTCAAAATGCCTGCCAACAAGGGCATCCCTCCCGGCTACCCCCTGGATGCTGCCAATCCCAAAGCCTACGAGTTGCGTAAATACAGTGACATTCTGGGCAAGGAGCCGAAAGACTACCCCATGGAGGTGAACCAGCGCCTCCTACACGGATACGCCGCCTGTGTAAGCTACGCCGATGCCTGCGTGGGTAAAATCCTCGCCACTCTCGAAGAAACCGGACTCGCCAAGAATACCATCGTGGTCCTCTGGGGAGACCATGGGTGGAAACTGGGTGACCACGGCTCCTGGTCCAAGCACACCAACTTTGAATGTGACACCCGTGCTCCACTCATTATCCGGGCCCCCGGCTACGAGGGAGGAACCCCATGTCCGCGCCTTGTAGAATTCATCGACCTCTATCCGACTCTTTGCGACCTGACGGGGCTCCCGGTCCCGGCTCACTGCCAGGGGCGCAGCTTCCGCTCCCTCCTGGAAGACCCTACCACGGGCCATCGCTACAATGCCTACAGCTCCTATCCATCGTGGAAAGCGCTCGGTCACAGCATCCGCTTCAAAACCTTCCGCTATACCGAATGGCACGCGGAAGAGTCTGATGAGGTGGTCGCCAGTGTCCTGACAGATCTCTCCAAGGATCCCGGGGAGGTCACCAACGTGGTGAAGGATCCGGCCTTTGCACAGACCCTCGCAGAGGCCCAGACGCAGCTCAGCGAGCGTCTCAAGACTGCTCGTCAGCCCGCACCTCCCAACAAGTCGGGCGCCGGAAAAAAGGCCTCTACCAGCAATCCTCCCGTAATAGGCAACACCACCGCGCTCCTTATCGACCCCGAGCTCGCTCGCCAGAAAATTGACGGCTTCGGTGGCTCCATCGCCTTCTGGGGAACCCGGGCAGACAACAAGGCCCTAACCGCCGCCCTCAAGGAGCTGAACACCTCCATCGTCAGGGCTCAGGGAGAAGTGACCAAGAAAGGTGTGGTCGACCATAACCGGGATGTCCTCCAGCGGGCCATGAAGATCAACCCGGACCTTCAGGTCCTCCTGAGCTTCTGGCAACCCCGCTCGTCCAAGCACCAGGAACTGGATTACTGGCTCCAGACCGTCGAGATCAACGGTGGCCCTCAGTATACCCTTCGGCCGGAGCGCCGGGCCGAGTGGGCGGACGAAATGGTAGCTCGTATCCAGCAATATCTCGACTGGGGCATCAACGTCACCGCCATCGGAGTCCAGAATGAATCCAACTGGTCCCACGAGGGCACTCAGACTTGCCGCTGGGAGCCCGGAGAACTTGCCTCCTTTATCGAGACGCTGGTCAAGCCTCGCCTCCGGCGGGCTGGCTTGGGCCAGCTCCGCATTGCCGCTCCCGATCTCGCGTTCATTGGCTCCGAGGCCAGTGAGTTGAAGAGCTTTCTCCCTGCCATCGCCAGTCCAGCCGTCGATATCGCGGCCTATCACATGTATGACAGCTACATTGACGGCGAAACTGGTCCTATCGATTACCTTGTTAACGCAACTAGAGCCATCGCCCCCCTCAAACGGGAGCACTTCCCTGACAAGAGCCTTTGGATGACCGAGACCACCGGAGCCCAGTGGAACGGCGAGCAGTGGCACACCTACGGATGGACCCCCGAACTCACCGAGCACCAGAAGGCTATCAAAGCCGCCCGCTACCTCCACATGACTCTCGCCGATGCCGGGGCCAACGCCTTCCTCTGGTGGGGCCTCGTCTATAGTCTCGCTCCCGAGGCCATCACGGACCGCAACACCCGGCAGAAACATCGCGATGAAGGACTGGTCCTGGTCAGCGAAAAGCGCGGAGAGAATGGCACCCAGGCCTTTCTTGAGCGAACCAAGAAGTTCTACACCTTTCAGCAGTATTCCAGATTCGTAGAACCAGGCTTTCGACGCCTCGCCGCCCCAACCCGGGACGGATTACAGATCTCCGCCTACCGCTCTCCTGACCGCTCGAAGGTTGTGGTGGTCGCCATCAATGACACTGCCTCCTCCCACCCCCTCAAGGTTTCTCTGAAGGGAGGAGGAAAAGCCCGCGCCTGGCAGACTGACCAGAAAAAGAACTGTGAAGAGGTCGACTCCACCGCCGCCATGCCACCTCTCTCGGTTCGCACCCTCGTCTTTGAGTAGGGCGGAAGAAATCCCCGCTATCAAAAAAATTTAAACCACGCATTCAGGAAGAGGCCGCCCAGGACGGAGGTCCACGTAGTCCGAATCGCTGCCACCTCTTTCTCCCCGGACGAGATAGACCGGCACCCAGTGCTCCTGGGTATCCACCGTGACCGTCCGAGCATTGGCATAGCGCATGGTATAGGCCGCTCGGCGTCGGTTGCTGGTATTAGGCTCACTTCCATGAAGGACGTAGGAATCGTGAATGGACAAACTCCCCGCCCGCATCTCGAGGGGAATGGCGGCAGCGGCCATGTCCGGAGTCACTTCCACGGTAAGCCCGAGAAGATCGTTTTCCCCGGTCGAAACCTTATCCATCTCAGGATATCCCTCATGGGTAGATGGAATAACCTGCATACACCCATTCGCTAGATCGGCATCGTCCAGAGCGAGCCAGACCGTTCCCACGTCCGTTCCCTGGACCGAGTGCCAGTAGGTATTGTCCTGATGCCACGCCACCGGCAACCCGTCTCCCGGGCGCTTGGAGATCACATGGGACATGATCAGAATAAGGTCCGGTCCGAGAACTGCCTCCACCGCATCCAGAATCCGAGGATGACGGCAGAGCTCTAGCCAGGCGTTATTACTGGCATGGGGCTCAGTGAGATATTCGGGTCGCGCCGGGACCTCTTGGTTCTGTCCGTCCTTGTAGACGACCATGGTATCCGGCATATCCCGCACGAGATTATCCAGCTCGGCATTGACCCCCCGGACCTCCTCCGAGTCGAGGACATCGCGGAAAAGACAGTAGCCAGCCGCACGGTAATCCACGGCGCTGGTATTGGCTTTATTCATTGGTTGGTTGGTTCTGCAAAAATAAGTTCAAGATCCTCCTCCCGGAGGGATTGCTCCGTGTGTATACTTTCCGATGACGACCGGCAGAGTGTCCTCTGATCTTAGCGAGGCTGGCCCACTTGCCCTCGCCCCTTATTCAGACAATTAGATCATCAAGTGGTCCCGTACTGTCAGCAAAGGAATCCGCCTTCACTCCCATCTGCTGCTGGATGGTGACGAACACGTTCGAAAACGGGATCTTGCTATCGCATTTCAGATACTGCCCGTGCCGGTAGCCCATCTTTTTCCCACCCGCCAGAATCAGGGGATAATTATTGTTGTTGTGGGTCTTACTGTTGCTGCTGCCGTAAAGGATACAGGTATTGTCCAGCACGGACCCATCTCCTTCTTCGAACTCACTGAGTCGTTTCATCAGGTAAGCCAGGCATTCAGCCTGATAACGGTCCCACTTCCCCTTGGCCTCAGCTCCCTTACCTTTCCCCGCTCCATGAGCCAACCCGTGGGCGTCCTTACTGAAGCCCAGAAGGGACGGAAACTTGTTTGCGATGGAGATTGCCCCATGCATGCTGGCCAGCTGGTAAGTCACGAACCGGGTTGAGTCGGTCTGAAATGCGAGGGCTATCAGATCCAGCATGGTATGGATTAGCTTGCCCGGGGTCTCGTTGTCTGCATCAAGGCTGAGCCCCTCCGCGTTGACCTTCGGGCGGGGGACATCCAACCATTGTGCGGAGCGTTCCACATCCTGCTCAATCTCACGAACTGAAGTAAGGTACTGGTCCAGTTTACTCTGGTCCGTTCTGCCCAGTTTGCGATGCAGGGTCCTGGCTTCATCAAGCAGCAGGTCAAGATGACTCCCCGTGCGGGTGAGTCCCTTTCGCTGGGCCTCAATGGAGTCACCGTTCAACCCGAAGAGACGTTCAAAGACAATGGCGGGCCGGTTCAGGGAAGGAATCGGCTGACCGCTATTGGAGTAGGAGAGCGTATTCGCCCTGGTAGGCATGCCCACCCCTCCATCCGAGGAGAGCACCAGACTGCTGAAGCGGGTAGTCGCACCCAGCCTGTGCCTTTGCGCCATGAACTGATCCAGGGAAATGGAGTTCTTCAGACCCGTTGCAGACAGGCTCAGCTCCTCCCCGGTCAGGAAGGTATCACCACTGTCATGACCTCCTATTCTGCGGACCTTGGGATGGGAGAGCCCTCCGAGAACCGTGACCTGATCACGGAACGGCTCCAGCACCTCAAGGGACTTGTTGAAGGTAAAGTCCTGGCCTGATCCGTTCGGAAACCAGTTCCACTCCCCGAACTCGCCCTCCTGCTTGGGCAGGCTCACTCCGTAGGGAAAATAAATGGAACAGAACCTTCTTGGAGGCACCTTGGACCTGGGACCCGCAAGAGACTCCATCCAAGGCAGGGCCAGCGAGACCCCCGCTGCCTTGAGCATGGTCCTGCGGTTCATGTGGTGGGCGCTCTTACTCATCAGTACCTCCTGTTCCTTCTCACTATAGCAGCTACATCCACCCCTATCGCGACAAA
>PBTP01000106.1 GCA_002729275.1 Roseibacillus sp.
AGGTTCCTCACTCATGACACTATCCTTTCAAGTCGCGTTCGATTTTCAAGGCCTTTGACGCATCGTCTCTTTGTGGTAGCTGCGCGCGCGCTACGCGGCTTGTTTCACTACTGGGTTTTTGAGACATCTAAAGCTACGCCATGTTGTCTGACCAGTTGATCATTGTCGTGATGTTTGTTGCCAGCGGGTTGGTGGCCGGGGGGGCTTGGCTGTCTCCACGCGACAGGACCTCGCACCACCTTATGGCCTTTGGAGCGAGCATGGGACTTGCGTTTCCGATGGGCGCACACCTGTTGGTTTTTCATATCTATACTCTCGGGGAGCTCGGCATTCTCCTTTATTTTGGTGGGGCTTCAGGCTGGTAACTCTTCGCGCTCGTGTTCCTGCGATCGCGCTTGGTGTGGCGACGGCCAGATGGGCGCGGCCCCATGAGCGAAGAAATTACCGAAAGACCAGAGAGGAAAGGGGTCGCTACGACTCTTGGAATCGCAGCCCTGTGGGCCCTCGCCTTGACAGGACCGATCGCATTAGTAATCGGGGGGCTGGCGCCTCGACAGAAAGGAGTAACGGACTGGGTGATGTTCTCTGGAGGAGCCCTCTTGCTCGCCATCCCCCTCTCCCTCGACTTTATCCCCCTTGGCGTCCTCGTTTTTTCTTTCGGCCTCCTGATGGGCAGCCTTGCTAGGCGCCAGCGCGCCAAGGCGGAACTCATCATCAGGTCTCTGAAAGCCGGCGGAGACGGCGCGCAAGAAGGCTCGTCGCAATAAAGCTTCTTTATGAAGTGGCCTATTGGAATTCCGCGCGGGCGGCGGCAAGCAGATTATTTTTCCCAGAGCGGTCCGGCCCTGCGCCGCGGGCCATGTCGGGCTTGCCTCCACCCTTGCCACCGACCAAGGGGGCGAGGGTTTTGATCAGGTTCCCGGCCTGGTTTCCAGCGCTCTGTCCTTCAGACCCGCAGAGAGCCCCAAGGTGAAGTTTTTCCCCATCATCGACTACTAGGACCGCAGAGCCGATGAACCCTGCCTTTTTCAGGCCATTAAGCAGCTCCTGGAGAAGGGCAGGGGGGCCCTCCAGAGATTCGACGATTGCGGGGGGATGGGTATCGCCCTCCAAAAGGGCCGCGAGGAAAGTGTCAGCCTGTTGTGCAGCATTCGCAGCCTGAGCTTTCTTGAGGGCTTTTTCGGCCTCAACCGCAGTGGACTTGATGACCGCGGCATCGGCGTCGTCGGCGGGCTTGAGCTGCTCGGCGCCGAGGGCCGAGAGGCCTTCGTTGGCAGCGCTTAGCTTGGCTAGGGCAGCCCGCTTCTCTTCGGCTTCCTGTTCTTCAAGCTCAACTAGGTAGGCCTCGGCGGCGGCCCCGCAGACTGCTTCGATCCGACGAGTTCCGGCAGCGATGGCTTCCTCACGGCGAATTTTGAAGAGCCCGATTTCCGCGGTGTTACGGACGTGAGCGCCCCCACACAGCTCCATCGAGTAGCCGTTAAGCGCCTGGGGCTCGCCCCCGATCTGAACTACCCGTACTTTGTTTCCGTATTTGTCTCCAAAGAACTGCATGATGTCTTCACGCCCCTGAACTTTCTCGAAGGGAACTTCTTGCCAACTGACCACCTCGCTGGCCTCGATGCGGGCATTAACTTGCTCTTCAAGGGCCGCGACTTGTTCCGCGCTTACGGCGCTGGAAGTGAAGTCAAAACGCAGGCGATCCTCGGCCACCAGCGACCCCTGCTGGGTTGCCTCTGGAGAAACAATCTCATGCAGGGCCCAGTGCAGAAGGTGGGTGGCGGTATGGTGGGCTTCGATTGGACGACGCCTCGCGCCGTGAATGGAAAGGGTGACCTTGTCGCCAGCTTTCAGGGTGGTGGCTTGCTCCGCGTGAACGCCATGGGCCCGGGCTGAGCCAATCTGCTGGAGCGCGACCACCGGGATTTCAGCGTTTCCGGTCATGAGCGCTCCGGTGTCTCCAACCTGTCCTCCCATTTCTGCATAGAAGGGAGAGCGATCAGTCAGGAGCCAGCAAAGGTCGCCCTCGATGTGGACCTCGAGGATAGTCGCTTCGCAGCTGTCCTGCTCAAAGCCGATGAACTCGGTGGAAACTTGGGTGGAAATGTCGAGTGCGGAAACAATTTCCGATTTCTGGGCCTTACGGGCGATTTGCCTGGCCTGCTCCATGAGTTCCTCGAACCGTGACATTTCCAGAGGGATTCCCCGCTCGCGGCAGAGGAGCTGGGTGAGGTCTACCGGAAATCCAAAGGTGTCATACAGCTTGAAGGCTGCCTCTGCCGGGAAGGCCGTACCGGTAAGCTTGCTAGCTTCCTCTTCGAAGAGGTTCAGGCCGCGGTCGAGGGTCTCGTTGAAGCTGCGCTCCTCACGCTGCAGGGTTTCCACTATGACAGATTCCCGAGCCTTGAGCTCTGGAAAGGCCTCTTTCATCTGGGTTACGAGAGAATTAACAAGGGCGGTCAGAACAAATTTATCTCCGGTAAAGCCAAGAGATCGGCCGTATCGCACCGCGCGTCGGAGGATGCGCCGAAGGACGTAGTTGCGCCCGGTATTACCCGGAAGAATTCCATCTGCGATGGAGAAGCTGAGGGTGCGAAGATGGTCAGCGATGACCCGGAAGGCCACCGCGGTCTTGACGACCTCTTCCGGCGCTTCTTGGTCAGGTCCGGGGTAAACGTCCTGATAGGTTTTCCCGCTGAGCTCCTCAAGAGTGTCGAAGATCGGGCGAAAAACATCGGTATTGTAATTGGAGGCCTTCTGCGAGAAATCCGTGAAGCCTTTCGTGTTCTGGATGATCGAGCAGGCACGCTCGAAGCCCATGCCGGTATCCACATGCCTGGAGGGAAGGTCCCGGAAGCTCCCATCGGCCTCGGCATTGAATTGAATGAAGACGAGGTTCCAGATCTCGATGCACTGATCGCTGTCCTTGTTTACTAGGAGGCCCCCGGTGTCTCCCTCCGGGGTAAGGTCCACATGCAGTTCCGAGCATGGACCGCAGGGCCCAGTCTCCCCCATCATCCAGAAGTTATCAGCCTTGTTTCCATCTACGATATGGACGCCGGGGTCGCAGCCTGCCTTTTCGAATAAGGCCTTCCAGTAGTCGTAGGCCTCCTGATCAAAGTCGGCGGGATCGCCCGGTCCGGGCCGATAGACGGTGGCGTAAAGGCGCTCGGGAGGAAAGCCCCACCGCTCCACCATGAGCTCCCAGGCCCAGGTGATGGCATCTCTCTTGAAATAATTGCCGAAGGACCAGTTCCCCAGCATCTCGAAAAAGGTGTGGTGGTAAGAGTCCTGCCCGACATCCTCCAAATCGTTGTGCTTACCACCCGCCCTGATGCATTTCTGGGTGTCTACAGCGCGTGGAGGAGCGTAGGGGGCTTTTTCGGTGCCGAGAAAGTAGGGGACGAACTGATTCATTCCCGCATTGGTGAAGAGCAACCCGGGGGACTGAGGAAGAAGCGAGGCGGAAGGCACCACGGAGTGCTCCTTCTCTTCGAAGAAGCTCAGGAAGCTCTGGCGAATTTCCGCAGCGGTCATGGGGCGGTGATTTGGAGCGGCATTCGCAGCTGATGGCAAGGACGGAGATGGGAAGAGGCAGAAGTTTTCACAATAACTCGACTGGGGAAGCTCACCACCCAGGATCTGGGTAAGGAGGGAGAGTTGCTTGGCCGTGGGGGCTTGACGGCAGAAGGTCCCCTAGGTAGTTTAATAAAGGGATAATTCCTATCTTAGCACCCTTCTCTTAATGAAAAACCACCTCCGCTGGGGCGTCAGTCTGGCCGCCGCCCTTCTCTTAACGGTCATGCCGTCTTCGGCAGATTCCGTCGCCCGGACCTGGAACGAACAGAATCTGGCTGCGGTGCGTCTTTCGTTTCCCGATCCTCCGGTCCATGCTCGCAATTTGTTTCATGTTTCAGTGGCAATGTACGACGCGTGGGCGGCTTACGATCCAGAAGCGACCGGCTACCTTTTTCGCGAGAATGCACCCTCAACCGGAGATGTGGAAGCTGCTCGTCGGGAGGCAATCAGTCATGCCGCTTACCGGGTTTTGAGACACCGCTACATAGCCTTCCGCCATCCGAATACGCCCTTAGCTAACGCCCTCCAGATTCAAACTGAGCTTCGCGACCTCATGATTTCCCTTGGATACAATCCGAATGACCTGAGCACGGTGGGGAATAGCCCTTCCGCGGTGGGTAACCGGGCAGGCGAAACCATCATCGACTGGACAACCAACGACAATTCCAACGAGGCCGGCGGGTATACCGACAGCAGTTATACTCCTGTCAACGACCCCCTTGTTCTTGCGTTCTCAGGCACCACCTTGAACGATCCTAATCGGTGGCAACCACTTGAATTTGTCGAGGCGTTCTCTCAGACCGGACAACCGCTCGCGTTCAACACCCAGTCGTTTCTAGGTTCGCATTGGCGGGATGTATGGCCCTTTGCCTTGAGCCGGCAGCCAGGGGAGGTTCTGTATTTCGATCCCGGCTCTCCTCCCCAGCTGGAGGGCGATGGAGAGGAGGAATTCAAGGCAGGAAACCTCGAGGTTATTCGTTTCAGTAGCCGTCTGGATCCTGCTGTCGCTCTAGTCAGAGACTTTTCACCCGGCGCGGTTGGGAACAATCTACTAGGAACGAATGATGGAAGCGGGCACCTCCTCAACCCGACCACAGGGGCCAGCTATGCCCCAAATCTCATCAATGAGGCTGACTTTGGCAGGGTCGTTGCGGAATACTGGGCAGATGGCCCTGAGTCAGAAACTCCTCCGGGGCACTGGAATGTTATCGCAAACGAGATGATGGATCACCCCTCCTTCGAGAGGCGCTTCGCGGGCTCCGGTCCTGAGCTCAATGAGCTGGAGTGGGAGACCAAGATGTATTTTCTTCTCAATGCATCGTTGCATGATGCGGCTGTCGCTGCGTGGGCCTGCAAGCGGGAGTACGACTACGTTCGCCCGATCAGCGCCATCCGCTACATGGGAGGTCAGGGGCAGTCCAGCCATCCGGGGTTGCCGTTTTATAGCGAGGAGGGCATTCCCCTTGAGGCCGGACTCGTGGAAGTGGTGTCCCGAACCACTGCCAATGGCGCGGGAAGGCACGCTAACCTTGGGTCAAGCGCGATCGGGAAAATCGCTATTTATTCCTGGCAGGGGGAGCCGGCCAACACGGCAACCCAGATTGGAGGAGTAGGATGGATTCTTGCAGAAGACTGGCTCCCTTATCAGCGGGACACCTTTGTCACTCCTGCGTTCGCGGCTTATCTTTCAGGACATAGCACTTTCAGCCGCGCGGCTGCAGAGGTGCTTACCCGCCTTACGGGAAGTGAGTTTTTTCCCGGTGGCCTTGCCGTTCATGAAGTCGACGAGTTGGAATTTGAAGCGGGCCCCACGGCTCCAGTTCAATTGCAATGGGCCACCTATTATGATGCCGCTGATCAGGCTGGTCTCTCCCGCCTTTATGGAGGTATTCATGTGCCGGCAGACGACGGCCCGGGCCGCACGGTCGGATCCAAGTGCGGGATTGCGGCATGGGAGCTTGGGATCAAGTATTTTGATGGAAGTATCCTGCAGGAGCGACCGAGTTTGACCGTGGCCCGCCTTGCAGAGGACGAGGTCCGACTGGACTGGACGCAGCGGCGAGGCCTTTTTTACAAGGTGCTAAGAACAAACGACTTGGAAAATTTTAGCGACGAAACCTCCTTTGAGCGGGCCGCAGGTGACCGGGGCACACATACGATCAGCCCGCTGGGATCACCTCAGGAATTTTATCAGATCGAGCAGGCTGAGTAGGGATGAAATTCCGTCGCCTGATCCTCATGCGCCACGCGGAGAGCCCTTGGGAAGGAGTGGAAGCTCCTGATCATGAAAGGCCCCTTGGTGCCACGGGCCGCGAACAAGGCCCCCGGGTCGGAGCGGCTCTCGTCCAGAAAGGGTGGCTTCCCCAAATTGTGTTGAGCAGCGATGCGCAGCGGACCCGAGAAACATTCGATGGGTTGAGTGAAGGTTTTGTGACGAAGGTTGAGGTTCGGTTCCTCTCCTCCTTTTACCAATTCGGTCAGTCCGCAGCAGAGGAAGAAATGCTGATCTTGCCGGAGACCGTGAGCTGTGCTCTGCTGCTGGGCCATAATCCGGGTTGGGAGCACCTCGTGGAGAAGCTGACTGGAAAAGCAGTGGCGATGGAGCCGGCGACCGCAGTGGTCGTCGCGCAGCAATTGGGCACCTGGGGGGATGCGGCTTCGGTAGAGGGGTGGGAACTGGAGGAAGTGATTACGGCGAGGACGCTGCCTGCCGGGGACCAGATCTAGTAGGCCCCGGCGTTGTAAAGTTGACCGTTAAGGTCCTCTTTCCCAAGGATTCCATACCTGCGCTCCAGGGCGCTACCATTCTTCCGGTCAAATTCCCGAACAGGAACTTTTCCAGCTCCTTCACTTAATTTCATGGTGGCAGGCTCAAGGATTCGCCGCCACTGGAAGTAGTAGTATTTGTCGTCCCACTTAGCGAGGGCGACGTGGTCCTGTGGCTGCAGGCCGCCAGCCCTGTCATGGATGAGCTCAAAGGTTACCTCCGGGTACGGACTGGGAGAGCGCTTGTTAAAGATAAAACAACCGGGAAGGGAAAGAAGCGTTAGCATGATGAGCAATTGCCTCATCGGGAGAAATCTAATCAGCTGCTCCTCGACCGGTCGAGGGGAATTCAACGTTGCGGGCTCGCGGCCTGAATGATGGGATGGACCGCCCCGCGTCCCGGGAAGGTTAATGCATCTTCGCTTTACAGAAGAGGAACTTAGCGTCCTCATTGATATGATCAGCCTTGCGGCTGAGGTTGGGTCTCTTAATCGGAAGCCCGGGGCCAAGGAAGATTTTGCCAAGTTTGAAGAGCTGGAGAATACAATTCTTGAGAAGGCAACACATCTAGGGTTTGGCGATATTATTGAATTTGATGAGGCCCATCAGCGGTATCGGGTCACCACTGACTATCTGACCCGCTCCTTTGTTCAGGAAGCCATCGATGAGATGCGCAATGAAATCTTCTGGGAGGAGCTCACCCTCCGGCTCGCTGAGCGAGACGTCATACGCAAGATAGGACTGCCGGCATGGAACTCTCTGGACGAGCAAAAGCGCAAAGAGCACACCAAGCCGATAGAAAAAAGCTACTGGGAAGAATTCACCAAGAGAGGAATCGATACACTCCACTTGATAGCGAGGTTCGAGACGGGCTAACGAGCCTACTTATATTTTGCTCTCCCGGCGGATGCTCCGAGCTAACTCCATGTCTTCCCTTATCCAGAAGCGCAAGCAGCACTATCCAGTGTCGGGCTTCCTTCTTCAGTATCTTCAGCACTTCGGGCGCCGTTGGGAAATCCCTCTGGTCTACGACGATCTGCTACGATTTTCTGAGGCGGTGCCCTACGAAGATCCAGATGGAGACGAAACACTCTGGCTCACTGTGTCCTATCCTCAGGAGGCAATGCAGGACCTGCGCACCAAGCTTACAGAGATCTATGCGGTTCTGAAGATTGGGGGTGATCTTTCGCTGGCAGAGCACCTGAGCGTGGAGCGCATTGACTTTGGGGAGTTTGGCAATTCCCGCCCTTTCCGGATCCGAATTACTAATCAGTTCAATGGCAATTCGGATTATTATTATGTCAAGATTGCGGATGCCAACCGGATCTACGGGCTAGAGCTCGAACACATCCTTTCTCCGAATCGGATAAATTACCTGGTCAATGGAAACACCCTGATTGAAGAACACATTGCAGGAGTTCCGGGAAATATCTTCATCAAGGAATACCTGAAGTCCCCAGAGCTCAATAAGGTTAGGGTTGCCAAAGAGTTCGTAAAGTTTGGAGAGCGTTGTTTTCTGCGCTTGCTCGGGGACATGCGTAGCGTGAATTACGTGGTTGATATCACGCCTGACTTTGAGGAGGTCCAGTATCGGGTGAGACCAATTGACTTTGACCAGCAGAGCTATGAAGGGATGCTGGAAGTGTATCGCTCCCACTGTTTCCCGGATAATATGCCCGTGGACAAACTAGTTCGGGAGCACCTCAACCCCACTACAATTCTTCAATACCGGAGTGAAGAGCGAAGCCAAATGGCCCGTCGCTACCGGGCCTCCCGTGTTCGACTCAAGGGAGTGCTTAAGATGATGAGTAAGGACACCATTGCTCCTCATGATCAGCTTGCGAGCCTGAGGGCAGCTCTGTGCCAGAGATACGGTACCTCAGCGTTTGATGCATGTGATACGATGGGAAGCCTGACAGCCAGTCATCTGCAATTCATGCTGGAGTAATGAATCAGAGAGACTTCAGGACCTCCTCCGGGATTTTGGGAAGAAGCGCGCTGACCATCGCATCTCGTTGATTGTCCACGATCAATTTTGCTAGTTCTCGTCCTCGGGCAACTTGCCCGGGCGTCAGTTTGGAGATTTCCCCATCAAGGAGGAGCTGGAGATGAGCGAGCACTGGGCGCTGCTTGGCCTCCGCGTCGATTTTCAACCGGAGGTCCTCTCGCAGCTTCATCCGCCTGGCTCGAAAATACTGAATGGACGAGACTCCCTTCATGGCCTCGGGGTCCGCTTCTTTTGCCGCGGCCCAGTCGCGGAGGTATTGCTGCTTCTGGCCTTTGAGGTCCTGAAGCATCTTCACCACGTTTTCGGGAATTCCCGGTGGCGCAAGATGCCCCCACGCGGCAAGCCAATATGCCCTGAAAGTAGAGGATTCTTCGGCAAGAAGCTTTGCCGGGCGAGTTGCGTCGTTGGTCTGTGCCATTCCGACTAAATGATGGAAAAGAGCGGCGTGCAGGACATCGGCAAGCTGGAGCGCTTCGGCGGAAGCTTCCTGCAGGTTGTCGGGATCGATTGCGGGAATTTCTTGAGCAAACGCGTCCTCGCCTCTCAGCGGCACTACTCTCTCGAGTCTGAGGGCGCGCCTACCCTTGTCTTCTGGATATCCCTGCCCCGCGAGCAATCCGGTCCCCCGGTCCAGACGAATCCAGCTGCCATCATCAAGGATGAGCTCAATGGTCTCCTTTAGCTCCCGTATTTCTTCCACCCGGGAAGGGGGAGCTTCGGAGAACGCGGGGGACAGGCCGGGGGTAGCTGAGCAAAGAAATGCAGAGATCGTGTCCGTCCCAAGCTGGATGCAAGGGGCCAGACCCGGGCTACCCGGAAGATGTTTCTTCTGGTTGGCGGGTGAGACTAGTTTCTGGTGCTGGCGCACCAGTTCTGTCAGCCCCCTGACCCTGAATGCGGAATCACCGAATTTTGCATAAGTGCCGCCTTCTTTTCCGTCCTTCTGCGGGACCCACCACATGGCTCCGCTTTTACCAGAATCTGACTGTAACTTTACGAGGCAGGCTCCCGTCGCGCGATTCTCAAGGATAAGGCCCTGGAGGGGCTCGTCTGAAGTTGGGGAGATGGCCGTATACTCCGCCCTGAAACTGCCTAATGCTTCATACTTCTGGCCAAGCATGACCCCCCACTCTTCCACAGACTGTCCCGGAAGTGGACTTGGGCAGGCCGCAAGGAGGCAGGCCCAGAAGATGATCAGGAACTTCGAGGCGTCTGGCGGAGAGTTATGGGCCATTGGTGTGATGGATTGAAGGGCTCTCCCCATCACGGAAGATCTTGCCCTTTTTTCAAGGCCATTCTGTCCCTCCCTCTCCCGGCTTGTTCATCTGGGCTCCCATGAGGGGGCAGTGGAGAAGGTGGGATTGAGGGGCTCGAGCAGGAACAGGATGGAGGAAAGGGCCTCCAAGGCACCTCCTTGTCCGCCTGGTCTTGACATTCAGCAGGGCTTGAGCAGCTTCGGGTCAGGCCACCCTTGGGGGGTGGCACTCGAACTCGACGTTGTTACATGTCCTACGATCTCGTTGTGATTGGTGGCGGACCGGGCGGCTATGTTGCCGCTATCCGGGCCGGGCAGTTGGGGAAAAAAGTCGCCTGTGTAGAGGTAGAGCGAGCGGGGGGGACATGCCTGAACTGGGGATGTATTCCCACCAAGGCATTGCTGAAAAACGCACACCTTTTCCATACTCTCAAGCATCAGGCAAAGGAGTTCGGTATTACCTTCGATAATTTATCCTACGACTGGGACGCCGTAATTGGTCGCTCTCGAAATGTTTCTGACAGGCTGGCTGGGGGTGTTGAGTTTCTCTTTAAGAAAAACAAGGTGGACTACGTGAAGGGTTATGGCTCGGTAGTAGATAGCACCCACGTTGAGGTAAAGGCGAAGGACGGAAGCGCGCAGGTTCTGGAGACGGCCAACATTATCATTGCAACTGGCGGAAAGACTCGTGAGTTCCCGGGGCTTCCTTTCAACGGTAGTAGCGTCATTGGCTCCCGCGAGGCCATGACCCTCCCTTCTCAGCCTTCGCGCATGGTAATTATCGGAGCTGGTGCGATCGGCGTAGAGTTCGCTTATATTTATAATGCATTTGGGACAGAGGTAACGCTGGTGGAGATGATGCCCCGGCTCGTTCCGGTTGAAGATGATGATATAGGAGACGCTCTCAGGAAGTCCTACTCGCGCCAGGGGATTAAATGTCTCACGGACACCAAGGTAATAGCTACCGAGGACGCTGGAGACTCTGTGAGGGTAACGGTAGAAAATTCCCGGGGCAGCGAGGTCATCGAGGCCGATGTCTGCCTCGTCGCGATTGGGGTGGTGCCGGTATTGCCCGGTGGCCAGCTTCCGGAGTTTACGGACCGTGGCTGGATCCAAATCGGAGACAGGTATGAAACCTCCATGGGAGGCGTATATGCTATCGGGGATATCGCGGGGCCGCCATGGTTGGCGCACACCGCGATGTATGAAGCAACGCAGTGTGTTGACGGGATCTTCCTGCCGGAAGCAACCCCCAAGCGAGTGGGGACCTTCCCCGGGTGCACGTATTGCTATCCGGAGATTGCCTCCGTTGGTAAAACCGAGCGCGAGCTCAAGGAGGAAGGGGTTGCTTACAAAGCGGGGAAGTTTCCTTACCAGGCGCTTGGAAAAGCTCAGGCCGCGGCGGAGACCGAAGGATTCATCAAGCTACTGTTTGGAGAAGAGCACGGAGAGCTCCTGGGAGCACACATCATCGGTGCCAATGCAACGGACATTATTGCAGAAATGGGCCTCGGCCTGACACTTGAGGCGACGATTGAAGACTTTCATGCAACCATCCATGCCCATCCCACTCTTACGGAGGGCGTTCATGAAGCCTCGCTCGATGCAGAGGGCCATGCGATCCATTTCTAGGAGTGAGCAGTCTGCTTTTTTCCTCTTGGTGAGATGACTTTCGGGTCCGGCTTGCGTAGGATCATGCCGATCCTGGAGTCTGGATCTGGTTCTCATGACTGTTCCCGAAAGCCTCTCAGAGGATCCTGCGCCGATGCGGCTGGGAGACTATCTGCTTGGGGACTTGATTAAAGAGGACGAACATACCTGGACTTATCATGCTCGCCAGGGTTCCATGGACCGAGGAGTGGTATTGGTCAGGCAGAAGGCCGCCGAAGTTGAGCAGCTAGGAGCATCGTTTCTCAGAGACGTCAGAGCAAAGGCCGCGATTGAACATGCCGGGATTGGATCTGTGTATGAGGCTGTGGAGAGCGGAGGAGAGCTCTACTGGACCCGCGAGCTTCTTGCGGGGCGTTGTTTTACGGAGCTCTACGAAGGGGGCCACAAGTATACTCCTTGGGATATTACGGGATTTGTGAAGCAGCTGGGAAGAGCAATGGCCCATTTAGAAGAGCGGGGCACCAAAGCGGCCCCTCTCGAGGCGGCCGATCTTGTCTTGGGGGAACATGGGATTCTTCGCATCCAGAATCTTGCAGTTGCAGGCGAGCGGAGCTCGGATGAGACCGCTCGGGACCTTAGAACGGCGGCAAGCCTCATGTATGATCTGCTGCAACCGGCACTGAGGGGGGCGGAGCTCTTTGGGGGCACCCGCTTGGGGCGGCTTTTTGGGTTGATGATGGGCGAGGATGAAGGGGCGAGAATGAGTTGGACACAGGTTGCAAATACGGCGCAGGAGTTGGATCAGGCTCTGGCCTCTGAGGTGAGGGTGGCAGCAGAGGAGAGCTCGAAGGCCTCTCGCTGGCGTCGGATAAAGAGGCTTGGGTTCGCAGGAGCTGTGGGGGCGATCGTAACCGTCATTGTGTATGCGCTGCTGTCAGGACTTGATCGCGATGCACCTTTAGCCAGAGATCTGTCTGGGATGGTTCTCATTCCGGGAGGCGCTTATCGAAATCACGAAGGAAAACCCACGACGCTTTCTTCCTTCATGATAGATGCCCATGAGGTCACGATCGCGGAGTATGTGGAGTTCCTCGACGCCTTGGAGGGAATGGGGGCGAGCGAGCGGAGGGCGTATGACCATGGAGGCCAGCCCCGGACGAAATTAGACCATCTTCCGGATAATTGGCCCATGGTGCTGGGGGCAGCACGCAGGGGGGCAAATTTTGATGAGCTCAAATTTGGTTTGAATCACCCGGTGACAGGCGTCGACTGGTGGGATGCCCACGCCTACGCTAATTGGAGGGGAGGCCGACTGCCGACCTTGAGAGAATGGCTGGCAGTAGTGGCTCTTGATGACAACGCTAGTCCCTATGTGGAGAGATGGGGTCCCGTCGATCAGGACCCTCGAAGCCCGGGTAAGCTGAGGATCCACGGATTGGCCGGGAATGTCGCAGAGTGGACCCAGGATTCGGAGCGTAATCCGTCTTTTCCGATGAATGCAAAATCCCCGGTAGTATGTGGGGGCTCTTTTCTCGCTCCGGGAAGCGGGGCATCAAGCCGAACATGGCTGCAGACGAGGTCTCTTCGTCGCCGGGATTTGGGCTTTCGAATTGTTAAGAGGCAGAGCACCGGGAAGGCTGAAGCGGAGGTGGAAAAATCGAGCAAGGGGGAAAATCAAGGCTCTTAAGGCGAGTTTCCCTTGCGGTCAGAGGACGTTACGACGTAAACCCTCAGCTCCAACTTCCTAATCCCGACCTCATGCGCTTCAATCTAAGGCTTCTCTCTCTGATCTACGTGGTCACGGGAATGTTAATCCTGAATGACGCATGCGCTCAGGTCCAGGCAAGCCTGAGCATGTCAAAAAGGGAGTACATCGCTCACGAACCCGTAGTGGCAACTGTGACGTTAACGAACAATTCAGGGCGCGACCTCCTCATTCATACTGAGGAACAGACGAGCTTGAATTGGCTCGATTTTGAAATCAAAAACTCCCAAGGGACTGCCCTTAGTCCACTTGCGGCCATGAATTTCGGAGCTGTTAGAATCCCGGCGGGGCGCAGTATCGCAAAGAGTGTTGACCTTACGGGCGCTTTTCGAGTTACCGAGCCGGGCAGATTTAGTTGCAAGGCAGTAATCAGGCTTCCCGGGAGGGGGGGGAATTTTGTCACCAATACGACGTATTTCAGCGTGACGCTCGGGAGGCAGGTTTACAGCCACCGGATTGGGAATCCAGAGCTTGGCAATGTCCGCGAATACAGGCTCTCAATCCACAATTCTACCCGGAAAGCGTCCCTCTATGTTCACCTTGTGGATATTCGGACCGGCCGCAACCTCCAGGCCTTTCGGATGGGCGACGTCATGACCAGCAAGTCACCGAAGGCAACTGTCGACAGAGAAAACAATCTTCATGTGCTCTCTTTGGTGGCGCCTAATCTTTATGCCCATGGAACCGTTACTCCGGCGGGAACATATCTCGGCACGAAATACTACAAACCTGCCGCAGGGCGAAAGCCCAGCTTGGCCACCTTTAACAACGGGGAGGTCATGATCTCGGGGGGAATTTCCTATGACCCTAAGGCGGAAGCCGAGAGCAGGGCGCGCCTTCGAAAACTGTCTGAACGGCCTCGCATGACCTTCCGGTAACGGAATCTGGGCGCTCAGCCGGTCCGGCTTTTTCGAAAAATCTTTCCGGGTGCTCTGGCCTTGTCTAAAAGGAAATTGTAGCTGAAACGCTCTTTCCGCTCTGTTGCCCATGCTTATTACCCACCCCCTGTTTCGGGCCGCTGCGCTGGTGGCCCTGATTCTTCTGGTATGCTCTCCCGTAGCATGGGCCGGTTATTTCAGCCGTGTTGTGGTTGATCCAGGCCATGGAGGTGATGACCGAGGAGGGCGTTCGGGTAAAGTATACGAAAAGCATCTGGCCCTAGACACGGCAATGCGCCTGGAGCATTACCTGAAGGCGAAGGGCTACCTGGTGACCATGACCCGCAAGAGCGACACTTTTATTTCTCTCGCCAAGCGTGCTGCGATCGGAAACAGGTTCAAGGGAGCGATCTTTGTGAGTCTTCACTACAACTACACTTGGCGCCGCTCTGTCTCAGGGCTGGAGACTTACTATTACAGCCAGGCGGGCAAGCCACTTGCCGAGGCGATTCAGGAGGGCATGTTGAAACGAGTAGGAGGTCGCGACCGTGGAGTTAAATATGGACGATACTATGTCCTCAGGGCATCGCGAAATCCCGCGGTGCTGGTAGAGGGAGGATTTGTCAGCAATTCCAGAGAGAGGTCCCGGATGAAGACGGGCGCCTACCGGGACGCGATAGCCCGAGGAATAGCGGACGGAATTATCAAATATCGTTTCCAGCGCTAGGACAGGGCGGATCCAGCTGGTCTGCGGAGCGCGATCAACCCATACGCAAGAAACTCCGGGAAATGGGCCTGATCAGTTGCCATCAAATGCGCGAGCTGGAAGAAAATGCATTCCGGCAGGGCATATCCGCGGAGGACCTGATGAATAAGGCCGGGATGCGCCTCGGAGAGACCCTGGTGGACCTATACCCCAATCCCGGGACGGTCGTTGCTTATATTGGGAAAGGCAACAACGGGGGTGATGCTCTCGTGGCTCTGAGGGTGCTTCGGGCCGCTGGATGGAAAATCGCGGTGCGGAGTGCCTTCAGACTTCTTGAATTCGGGGTTCTTCCCCGTCAAAAGCTTCGGGAACTCGGCGAGATAGAAGTCCAGCTTGATCCCTGGAAATTAAAGATCGGCCAGAGCCCTCTGCTCCTTCTCGATGGCTTGTTGGGGATCGGGGCAAATGGTCCCTTGCGGGAACCGATTGGCGCTCTTGCTGCGGAGATGAATACTCTCCGGGACCGCGAGGGGGCAGAGGTTGTTTCGATCGATGTTCCCTCCGGAGTGAATGCGAATGATGGCGGGGTTGTCCAAGGAGCTGTCCTGGCAGATCTAACTGCAACTATTGGCGTTCCCAAAAAGGGGCTGGTGGCAGACTCTGCCCTGCCGAACGTTGGGCGGATAGAGGTGATTACCTTGGAGGAACTTCCTGATTTGAGCCCTGGAGACGATTTGACTACCGGTCCAAAGCTGCGAAGCCTGTTTCCTCCACGGACCTTTGGGACCCACAAGGGAGAGGCCGGACGAGTCGGGGTCGTAGCAGGATCGCGCGGCATGTTGGGGGCGGGTAGCCTAGCGGCCCTGGGCGCGCTGAGGGGCGGTGCAGGTCTTGTGACTCTTTACGTTTTGGAGAAGGATTATCCGCTGATGATTTCCACGGCTATTCCCCCGGAAGTCATGGTAANGGCTCTTTCCAGCTATGNTGANCTGAAGGAATGNNNTCATTCGGCTCTCGTGATTGGGCCAGGCCTGAATGGGNTGGNGGGNCATGAAAGAACTGCATTGTTGAGCGTNCTGGAGAGCTCCGNGTGNCCTTTGGTNGTAGACGCGGAGGCNCTAAATCTCATTNCNNCTGCTGGAGTTTCCGGGAGGNTTAAGAGCCACATGGTCCTNACTCCGCATCCNGGNGAAATGNANAGGATGTTTCCCCGGGCNAGGCAACTCAGCCGGGCAGAGTGTGCCCGGGAGTTNGTNGAATCCCATCCTTGTACACTTCTCTATAAGGGAGCGAGGACGATNGTGACATCCGCCGGTGANGACCTTTATTANAATGTAACNGGGAATCCAGGAATGGCTTCGGGTGGGCAGGGCGATGTCCTCAGTGGNCTCCTGGGGGCCTTGTTGGCTGGGGGCATGGNGGGCTTGAATGCAGCCCGTTCGGCAGCATGGCTTGCGGGGCGGGCNTCCGAAATTGCGGTCAAAAAANACCANTCCCCGGAATCTCTCATCCCGAGCGACACCGCCCACGCGCTGGGGGNAGCGTTTCGGGCATTACGCCANGGNCCCTGAATTTCCGCTTTTCCCAGAACNNAAAGGGGGCATCCTCGAAACAAGAANTCAACGATCATGANTGTGGTATTGCGNCGANTGGCAGTTCTNTTCGGGGTNTTCCTGNTCGCCTTTCTGGCAGTAGCTGGCCTGCGGAAGCTGCCGGGNATGGNCGGGCTCTCGAACCTGCTGAAATTCGGATCGAAGGATCCAAAGGAAAACTATGTCCCGGANAGTTATACNCTCAGCAANAAACCGGCGCTATCTCTCGGAGAGGTGGAATACCTTGCGGCCCTTGACGAGGANTTTGCCCGACTAACTGCCGCGGTAGTGCCTTCGGTAGTTTCTCTGCAAACCGAAGGGGTGAAGNGAAATTTCATGCAGGACTGGCTTGGCCGGGTNTGGGTNGACGAAGGATATCCCGTCCGNGGNATTGGCTCNGGGGTAGTGGTCTCAAGAGANGGTCACGTAGTAACAAACGAACANGTNACCAACGGAAAATCGAGAATCACGGTNACCATGCACGATGGGAAAACCTACCCTGCCGTTGTGATTGGTGAGGATCGGGCGCTGGATGTNGCGGTGATTCGGATCAAGGCNGACCGGGAGTTTGAGCCCCTNAGNTTTGGNGATTCAGATCGGGTTCGCCAGGGNCAGCAGGCCCTTGCTATCGGCAACCCCTTTGGCCTNGGGGAAACCGTNACACGAGGAATNATCTCAGCTAAGGAGAGGACNATTTCTGATCGCCAGCGGGANCTNTTTCAGACGGATGCGGCNATCAACCCTGGNAACTCNGGAGGTCCGCTGGTGAACATTCTNGGCGAAATCATTGGGATCAATGTCGCTATTTACTCCCCTGACACTGAGGACGAGGGNTTCGTTGGGATCGGGTTTTCGATNCCCTCNAATGACGTNCGCGAGGTCTTCGAACAGATCCTCGCCAAAGGCAGGGCCACCCGNGGGTGGCTGGGGGTTCGCTGCTATGACTGGAACCCTCTTATCCGCGAANAAGTGGGGTGGTATGAGAGTGGCGGNGNCTACATCCAGGANATTGTTCCTGGATCCCCNGCTGAGTCNTCAGGGTTANTGCCNGATGATGTNGTGGTGCGCTATAACGGNAAGGNGGTTGAGACNAGGGTTCAATTCTTTACCCAGATCCAGAGGACTCCGGTTGCTCGTGAGGTGGATATCATGGTCTGGAGAAATGGTGAGGAGNTAACCCTGAAAGCGACCGTTATTGACGCAGAAGAATCCGAAACCCTGACCCAGGCCCGNGGGTCTTCGGAGCGAAGNGTATCTGANCAAGCGGTCATCAGGGANATTGGNATTACTGTGCAGGGACTCACTCTGCTTCAGCGGACGCGTGGCGGGAGGGGGGTTCTGATCTCGGGAATCCATCCTGANGGGCAGGCCGCGAGGAGAGGACTNCGGGGAGGAGATATGATCTTAGAAATTAATAATNTCCGGGTGGACCAGCCNGGTGAGTTTTATGANNAGCTGATNNCCTCNGCGCTTTCTCAGCAAACCTCATTGACGGTGCAGCGGGGAAGGCAGGTCTATCGAGTGAGGCCCTTTGATCAGGTNCGCCTNCTGGAGAAGNAGGAATAGGCTGGTTCGCCGCGTTTTGGNGGATAGNCTNTGGAGNAAGTCGAATGNGGNCTGGTGGNCGAGNCCCCGGATCGANGGTTGTTCAAGTTATGGGACGTGGTTTTCGCAGTGAGCTNGTGGTGGGGCTGTGCATCTTTGTGCTCTTCCTGATAGGAGCNATTTTTTTCAANAGTCCCCGCCCGCGTGANCCGATTCAGTCTCTTCGGTCCTGGCAGGACGCGGANGCTCCTCCNGGATANCCANTGGGAGNGAGAGAAGGGGAGGGCGGNCGGATTCCCAATTTTGATCGNCAGTTCATNCTNCNCGATGCCTTCAGCCGNTTCCTTCTGCCTCCGGTGGCATTACTGGACCAACCGCTGGGCTCGGAAACNGGAGCNTTTANTTACAATGCGCAACCATTCTTCGAGCGNAACGAACGGGTACAAATGNANCACCTCGGGGAGGACCTTAANGGGATTGGAGGAGGGAATTCAGATCTTGGNGATCCCGTATATGCGATTGGAAACGGCCATGTTCTNTTTNCGAGTGACCGCGGGGGCAATTGGGGAAAGGTGNTCATCCTCGGCCANCGCCTGTCNGATGGGCGGANGGTGCACAGCCTTTATGGGCATCTGGACCAAATTGGNGTGGCTGTTGGTGGGACTGTTGCGCGTGGNCAGAGGCTGGGGACGGTGGGGACTGGAAATGGCGCCTGGNCGGCCCATTTGCACTTCGAGATCTACGAGGGAGCGTGCNTGGANCCTGGATCNGGATATGCCCTTAGCAAGGGGAACCGAATNCACCCNGGGGAGCTGATTAAGTCCTCCCGNCCTNTTGGNGCGGAAGGGGTGGGAATAGCNCCGNTAGGGGTTTTCGAATCCGNTCAAAGAGTGTTTCANCTCGTCGAATAGAGNAGATTGATTGTCGNGGGAAGATCNGAGGGANGAAGCGAGCNGGAANNGCGNGACCGNGACNGTCANGAGAGNAGCTCCTCAACCACCCGGCCATGAACATCGGTGAGCCGGATNTCGCGTCCNCTGAANCGGTAGGTAAGCTCTTTNTGATTGATNCCNAGCAGGTGNAGAATCGTGGCGTGAAGATCATGNACCTCNAGNGGGTTTTCNTCTGCCTTNTAACCCCACTGGTCAGTTCCTCCGTATACCGTGCCNGGTTTAACACCGGCTCCNGCCATCCAGAGAGAGAAGCCNAACTCATTATGATCCCGGCCNTTGCCTCCCTGNGCGAANGGAGTCCGGCCNAACTCTCCTGACCAGAGNACNAGAGTATCATCTAGCATGCCTCTGGCCTTGAGNTCCTTGAGAAGGCCNGCGATNGGCTTGTCCACGGANCGAGCGTTGTTNCCGTGGTTCTTCTNCAGGCCCCCATGCGCATCCCAGCGGTCTTCTCCGATNTTAGGAATTGTGAGCTCAACNAATCNNACNCCGCGCTCNATCAGCCTGCGGGCAATCAGACACTCNCGNGCATAGGTTTGNGTTCCNTTGTAGCNATCTTCAATTCCGTAGAGNTCCTTGGTNGAAGCGGACTCTTGACTGAAATCCATGAGCTCCGGGANCGCNAGCTGCATTCTGGCAGCCAGCTCATAATTNATGATTGCAGATTCCAGCTCGGNNTTNCCNCGGGAGGAGCGGGCATTNAGGTTTCCGATCAGGCGCCGCTTGAGGAGCTGGCTTCTGGCGTCTTTCTCATTGGGGCTCACGTTTGCGACAGGTGTCCCGTTGGCGTTGAGAAGGCTCCCGCGGTGGGTGGCAGTGAGAAAGCCATTCGAGAAACAGTCGAGCCCGCCAGACGGGATTCGGCCCCCGTTTATGACGACATATCCAGGAAGATTATCACTTTCCTTACCCAGCCCGTAAGAAGCCCAGGCGCCCATACTTGGCCGCCCCTGTAGTCCTGTTCCACTATGAAAAAAATAGTTTGCGGAGGTATGCTCCGGGAAGTTTGAGGTCATTGAGCGAACGACGCAGAGATCGTCTGCCATTCCCGCAATGTGGGGGAAAAGGTCGCTTACCCACATTCCGCTTTCGCCGCGCTGCTTGAACGACCACGGAGATTTCATCACTTTCCCAATATTTTCGAACTGGGTTTTCTCCAGCTTGCCGATCGCCTTTCGGGGGTCCTGCCCGTGATACTTTTCAAGCATCGGCTTGTAGTCGAAGGAATCCACGTGCGACACGCCCCCCTCCATAAAAAGGAAGATGACGTTCCGGGCACGCCCCGGGAAATGACTATCGGGGATCAGGGGCGATGCCGCCTTGGTCTTATCCATGAGCCCTGCCATGGCGAGGGCGCCAAACCCCATGGAGGTTCTCTGTAGAACCTCACGGCGGGAGGGGGAAACCGGGCTTAAACTCATGGTAGGTAAATAAAGTCGTTCATGGAAAACAGGCTATGGCAAAGGTCCTGCCAAAGCCCCTCGGAATTGGGATTGCCACCGTGCAGCTCCATGAGCCCGGGAAGGGACTCCATCAGGATTGCAATCTCATGCCTTCCAGCCCGCCGGGTGAAGGCATTTTCAAACATCTGGTTCAGCCGCTCCTCGGGAGTTGCGGAAGGCATTTCCTTCAGGACCTTCTGAGCCCATATCTTCGCCTGTTCGTAGATGAGTTTGTCGTTCATCAGGGCCAACGATTGCGCGGGGACATTGGTGATGTCTCTTTTTCCCTTGGTGCTGAAGGGAGCAGGGAAGTCAAAGGCCAGCATCAGCGTAGGAAGGAAGTTTCGTCGGACAGAGGTGTAAAGCGATCTGCGGCCTCCTCCGTCAAGTGGGCCTCCTCCGGGGCGGCCCCTCCCCACCACGAATTCATCGAGATAAGTTGGGATGGGTTTCCCCCCGATTTTGGCCTCGAGGCGCCCAGAAACGGCCAGCACAGAATCGCGAATGGCCTCGGCTTCGAGGCGCCGGACAGGCATCCTGTGAAGCAGAACGTTGTTTGGATCTCTCTGGTCAAATGATGGGTCGGCACTGGTGCTGGACTGGCCGTAGGCCTTGGTGAGCAGCAGCCTCGTGAGGAAAGACTTGATCGACCATTGATGGGTTTCCACGAATTCCGTCGCAAGGTAGTCGAGTAGTTCGGGATGAGAGGGCCTTTCGCCCAGCCACCCGAAATTGTCCACCGTTCTAACGAGGCCAAGGCCGAATAGCTGGTGCCAGATACGATTTACCATGACCCGCGCGGTCAAGGGGTTCTTCGGGCTTGTGACTTGTCGCGCCAGTTCGAGCCGCCCAGAGGTTTTAGTGTCTATAAGGCTCAGGCCAAATGCCCTGGGGAGACCTCTGGTTGCGGGTTCCAGCGGCTTGGCAGGGTCTCCACGGTCCATGTTATACTCATTGACTCCGTTGCCATCAAGCCACGCCACGGCCAGACCAGATTCCCATTTGACCCCTTTTCGGATGGCATCCAGCTCTTTGAGGTAGGATGGGGCAATCTGAGAGGCGGTTAGCTTTGGTTGCTCAACAATCCAGCGTGCGGCATGAAGATTCTCCTTCTCGACCATCCCGTCGGCAAGGTCCTTCCATGCAGCCGAGAGATCCAGACGGGTCAGATTGAGTTGCTTCTGCTCAATTGTCGGAGGTTTGTCTGCCTCGACTACCATGAGAACCTCGAGAGGGCTTCCGCCCTCCGCCCCAAACTCGATGTGAGTCCGGAGTCCCGCGTATCGAGAGAGGTCGTGGCTAACCCATCGGGGCTGATCCCCATCAATTTTCGGACGCTGAATCAGCCTTCCATGGAGGGGCCCGGTGATCATGATATGCTGCCCGACTCCGGCATAGACAAAGGCGTTCCCACGGATCAGATAGTGGAGGCGTCCCGTTTTCAGCTCAAATGCGGGGGTTCGGATCATTTTGCCAGACCGCGAATGACTGTTGAAGGACCCCGAGTCATTTGCGCTGTCGGTTATCTTGAGCTCATTCCAGAAAGGATCCCGGCGGGCAGCGCCATAGCCAGCGATCCGTAATCCAGGCTCATCGGGACTAGACCCGAGGATGAGAGAACCTTCGGCAGAGACTCCGTTCCCAAAGGAGGGTCCATCCGCAATCCATGGCGTGATACCGGGACGGGTGTAGTCGGCAACGACCCGGACTTTCTGGCCCACTTCGGGCTTGATAGTGAGGGGCCCCGGGATTCGGAATGTGGGCTTCTTGCTTAGCTCCGCAAAATGGGGCGCGGCTTCGCGGGCGAAATTCTTAAGAGTCTCAGTCGCCATTTTTGCCCGGAGGGCCTCAAGCTTCCGGGCTTGAGTCTTATTCACCTCGATTGATTCGTAGCGCACTTGTCGATAGCTCGAGCTCGCTACGAATCCGGACAGCGCATAGTAGTCTTTCTGGTAGATCGCGTCGAACATGTGGTCATGACATCGGGCGCATGCCACGGTCAGCCCGAGGAAGGTCTTACTGAGAACATCGATCTTGTTATCTGTGCGGTCACACTCGTCCTGGCGGATATCAACCGGGGAGTGGACCTCCTCTCCGAGAAATGGCCAGCCGGTTCCAAGGATGGATTCGTTGGCCTTGGTTTCGGGGTCGAGGCGGGGCGAAGCAAGAAGGTCGCCAGCAAGGTGTTCTGCGACAAAGTCGTTGTAGGGAACGTCGTCGTTAAAGGCCCGGACCAGGTAGTCTCGATACCGCCAGGCGTTGGCGATTCCAAAATCACTCTCGTGTCCGCGGGATTCTGCGTAACGGACAAGGTCCATCCAGTGGCGCGCCCAGCGTTCGCCGTAGTGAGGCGACGCAAGCAAAGCGAGAACAGCATTCTTCCGCCGGTCCTTGCTGTCATTGGAGAGGAACTCTTCCGTCGCGCCGGCAGAGGGGGGCAACCCCGTGATGGCGAAATTGGCTCGGCGAAACCAGTGTCGGTCACTCGCTGGTGGGGCGGGGGTCATCGCGCTCTCTTCAAGGGCGGCGAGTATGAATGTATCGATTTCATCTGCGGGCCACTCTTTGTTGGCTACCGCAGGAACTGGGGCCTTGGTTGGGGACTCCCAGATCCACGGGAGGCGGTCCTTATATTCCTCAAAGGAAAATTCGCCGCGCACCGACTCCGGGAGAAGAATGGCGATCAGCAGTGATACTAGGCAGAGATTTCGCATTAGAGGGTTTGTTCCCCGTAGTATCCCCCGTGCAGCGGGGACTTACAACGGGAAGTTTTCTCCTTCCTGTCGCGTCTTGGGGCGACTTCAGCAGAAAAAGGGAAAGACCCCATCTTGTGGCCTGACGAGGCTGGATTTCTGTCTGCGGGTCCGGGATTGCCGGCCCTCGCGGCCTAGATGAACTTGCCAGGATTGAGGATTCCGCGTGGGTCCATGGCCAATTTCAGGGCGGAGTGGGCTGAAACAGCCTCTTCGCCAACGGCGTCGGCGAACCAACGTTTCTTAGCAAGTCCGATCCCGTGCTCTCCGGTGATCACCCCGCCGCTCTCGATGATCCAATGAAAGAGTTCGTCCAGAGCTTGGTCCGCCTTTACCTGAACCTCCGGATTCTCATAGTCCTTAACCATCAGGTTGGTGTGAATGTTGCCGTCTCCCGCGTGTCCAAAACACGCGATCGCGATGCCGGTGCGATCCTGCATGTCGCGGGCGAACTCCACGAGTTCCAGCAGTTTCGAACGAGGCACTACAATATCCTCATTGAGTTTTGTCAGTCCGGTATTGCGAAGCGAGTAGGAGAAATCGCGCCGTAGTTGCCATACCCTTTCGCATGCCTCCTCGTCGGAGTGGTGCTCAATGGCAAGCGCCCCCAGTTCCTGTAGGAGGTTGGCAAGCTCTTGCCGTTCACTTTCAACCGCCTGGGTGCGGCCGTCGATCTCAACGATGAGGTGCGCATCTCCGGCGGGGAGAGCATGGGGCCCGAGATATTCACGAGCGGCTTGAAGAGTGAAGCCGTCGGTGATCTCAAGCGCGGAGGGGAGATGACCAGAGTTGAGGATTTGCTGGACCGCGTGGGCTGCATGCCGGAATTCCGGGAATGTGGCTGTTAGCATGGCGCGGGCCTGAGGATGCGGAATGAGGCGGAGAGTGGCCTGACTGACGACGCCAAGCATACCCTCAGAGCCCACGAAAAGGCCTACAAGATCGAAGCCGGTTTTGTTCTTATGACATCTTGAGCCACAGCGGAGGACGTTTCCATTGGCGAGGACAACTTCCAGCCCGAGAACATAGGGGCGCGTGACACCATACTTGAGGCAGCGGGGACCGCCTGCATTGGTGGCGATGTTGCCTCCTAGCGAGCATTCCTTCAGGGAGGCTGGGTCGGGAGGGTAATACCACCCGATCTTTCGCGCAGAGTTCTGCAAGTCAGCGGTAATCACTCCCGGTTGCACAACAGCCAGGCCATCACCTGGGTTGAGCTCGAGAATCGTATTCATGCGAGCGAGCGACAGGGCAATTCCTCCCTGCTGGGGCACGCAGCCCCCGACATAACCGACTCCGGCGCCACGCGTGGTTACGGGAATGCGCCGCTCGTGAGCAAATTGCATGACGCCCACGATATCGGCAGTGGATTCCGCAAATACCACCACCTCTGGGGGAGAGGAGGCATGCCACCGGTCGGAGGCGTGAGTGGTAAGGACGTCCGCCGCGGCAGAAACCTTCGTGGCACCAAGTAACTGGACGAGCGCATCGTGCACGGAGACAATAATGGCCATTCCAGCCTCCTGGGCCACAGGTTTTTTTCACAGCACTTGACCTTCCTGAGGCAGTCGGAAGGGTAGGGGCCTTGAAGGGGTTGCAAGGCAAGACAGGAAAGGCTCTCAGCTGCTGCTGGAAGTCCCGGGAGCTCCTGTTGGCTGGGGCCCTCGGCTTCTGGGTGGCCGGCTTCTGGGTTGCTGAGGACGGGTGGCACCATCGGCGGGCGCTGTGGCTGGTATTTCCATTTGTCCTTCTTGGGGGAGATCAGATCGTCCGGGCCGCGTCCGGGGTTCGCTGGCTCTGGCTGGTGGCGTTGCTCCTGGGGTGGCAAAGCCTGAGCCGCAGTTGGGCGACGCCTCCTCTCGGGCAGGCCGGTGGGATAGGCGATTCCGTTGTTGTTTTCGCTCTCGCGGCGGCCCTTGTGGTCACGGGAGGAAAAAAGGGGCTCGGGGTGTGGATTGTCGGAGGGCTGGCAATTCTTGGGGCTGTGGTCGTGCTTTATTCTCTCCTGACCTTCTACGGATCTCCGTCCCGCGATCTGGGAGTTCATCGCCTCCGGAATATGCTCGTCTACAGCGATGGCCTGAACGCGGTTCTCACGGGCATGCTGTGCGCTGCAGGAGCGGTGGCTGGCGCGTGGTTCGCGCGTTCGGGAGAAAATAAAGCGAGGCAGGCGTCATGGTTGGTCGTTTTGGCAGTTTTGGTCTTTGGAGTGATGGCGAGCCAGAGCCGTGGTCCGATGCTTGGGATGATGGCAGGATTGGCTATGGTCTGCTTTTTCGAGCGTCGGTCTTTTATTCCTGCAGGTCTTTGGATCGGTGCGGTGGTGGGGCTCTATTTTTGCGTCGTACTATGGACTGGAGGATCGGAAGGGTTTGTCGAGAGAGGCTCGGCCGGGCGTATTGCCATTTACCAATGGTTTCTCGAGCGGATTTCGGGTCTTGAGCTGATATTCGGGTGGGGGTTCGGAGCGGAGAGCTCCATACCCGAAGAGGAACTCGGCTGGTTTGTTCATCATCCTCATAGTTCTTATCTTACTCAATTGATTCTGGGCGGAGCGCTGGGGCTTGCTCTCCTCGTAGCGGTCCTTGGCTGGAGCTGGCGGGAAGCTTGGGGGGAAGGGAGGCGTGGCGAATGCCTCTGGGTAGCACTACTCTCTTGTGGGGTGGTCACCCTAATCGTCGACGGAGGAGAAATATTTACGCTCCACTCAATTCCCCGGCTGGAGTGGCTGATGGGGGTTTTCCCGGCTGCTCTTGCGGTGGGCCGTGGGCTTAAACAGGGCGCGCCCGGTCTCCACGAAGACGAATGTTCCTAGGCGAGAAAGGGAGGCCCTCGCAAGGCGCCGGCCACTTCAGGAATCAGGGCCAGGAGAGGTAGAGAACTCCGGTGGCCCCGACATCGTGCAGAAGAGAGGATCCACTGAGTCCGTGATTCAGGTAACGATCGAGGCCCGCCTGATATTCATCGGCCTTTCCATAAACCGCTTCGATTTCCTCGAGTTCATCATTGCGGAGGCAACGCCAGAACCGAAAGAGGAGTTCGGATGGGGTGGCGATTTCAATCGAACCCGGAACGATCTCGGAGACTTTTGTGAGCGTTGCCACAATCAGGTCCTGAATCTCACGCGCATCCCAGCCGTGCTGTGCCGCTGAGGCGCTCCCGACCTCGAAGAATTCGATGATTTCCTCAAGAGTGGTTTCTTTTGGCACAAGATAAAGCCGATGCGACCAGTCTCCGGGACCACACCCGCAGATCGCCTCCATCCCGGGCTCAATGTCCTCAGGGAGAGGGTCCCGGGGAAGCATTTCCCCCCCAACCTTCCATCGAGGGCGCTGGTCATGGGGTTCGGTGGACATCAATTTGGAGGGCAAGCGGCGCTCTNCGGCGGGATGGCAGGAGNAANGGNAGGATGGGGNAAATGCNCTNTTTTGAGGGANAAANNACCNNAAANTAGNCAAGTANGCCAAATATTAAAGTTTTATGTAATATTTTCAGCTCTTTGCTGGTAAGGTGCTTACAGCAACTCCGGACGAACACCGTTCACCCTTATGGTCTCGTCAACCAACATCGGGCATATTCCTGCCCGTCCCNCAGGATCAACTTCGCCCAAAAACGGGCCGGGGACTTTCGTTGTATGCCTCCTTTCATGCCTGCCGGCGCTGTTGCTATGTCACTGCGAGAGCGTAGATGGAACGGCCGGCACAGGCCGTGATGCGGCAGTCGCTCTTGGTACACCGATCGCATTTTCAGGAGACCCTGGCCGAGATGCCAGGGCCTTGGGCGGCTCGAACCAGATTATGCAACTGGCGGACTGGGGAAGGATGAGCGCGGGTCAGAACTGGTCCAAGATTTTTGGGAAGCATCAGGTCTACGGCGAGAAAGGGTTCACCGCCAAAGCCTCTCCACCGCCCCGGCGCGCAAGAAATATTCCCACCTTCCACCGGCCGGATGGGACGATTCAGATTTATTACCGCCTCGAACACTTTGGGGGGGTGAACGTATCCAACAGCCGGAAGACATTTAATGATAACTCTGTCGTCACGGTCACACCTAACCAGCTCGAGCCGCTGGTAAAGGTCGTCCAAGCTCATTTGGGAGAGCAGGGTACGGTCTCCGCTCTCCCCTCGGAGAACGTTCTTGTCATCACCTGCGCTAAAGCAGCTCAGGACAGCGTGATGCAGCTCATGGAGCACGTTGATTCCGGGCGCAAGCAGGTGGAAATCGCAGTCCGTATTTTTGAAGTTTCAGATGATTTCGACCGGCAGGTGGGAATGAACTCTCTCCTAAAGCACCTGGGGACAACCAACTCCCAGGCCCTCCTAGGAAACTTCAGCCCGGCTGCCTTTGTCGGCCGGGTGGTCGATCCCCTTAACGGTGTCGGACCGGATCCCGGAGGGATGCTGAACCTTGTCGGGGAACTACAGAAAGTTGGGGTTGGGATTGATGTCACCCTCGAGGCCCTGGAGCGGTCCGGGATGGTCAAAGTGGTCTCCCAGCCNCGCATGACGGTAGAGGCTGGCCAACCCGCTTACATGATGGCAGGGCAGGAGCTGCCGATCCGGGAAGGGCGCCTCACCAATGACAAATTCGTCACCGAGAAGATTACCTATAAGCCAGTTGGGGTTCAGCTTCATATCACCCCGCAATCGATCGGCGAGGACAGCGTAAAGCTTCATATTCTTACGGTCGTTTCAGCCATTTCCGGATTTGCCCCGCTTCCCAGTATGAAAGGGAACGAAATCAAAGGCCAATTGATGAACCCGGTGCTCGATTCCCGTCAGGCCGAAACCCGGGTTGAAGTGGCGCATGGAAGCACCCTTGCCTTTGGGGGTCTGCGAATGGCTCGACAGATCGGCAGGGAGGAGAAGATTCCGATTCTAGGAGATGCTCCGGGAATAGGTAATTTGTTCAAGAGTAAGCGCCGCCAGAAGAAAATGAGTGACCTTTATTTCTTCGTCACCCCGCATCTCATCAGCCGGTAGTCTAAGGGCTCACATCCAGGCAAACGGCCTCGCCATTATTATTGCGAGCGATCAGGCGGCCATTTGAAACGGCGAAGGGTGACCAGCATTTGCCGGAAAGAATTTTAAGGCGGCCGGTTTCTTCAAAGCCGCTATCGCTTATCTCGCCAGCGATCAATTCCCCAGTCTCCGAAAGGAGAACCAAGGCATCTCCAATGAGCCCTGCCGATGCTCTTGTCCCGGGCATTTTTTCCCTCCAATGGATTTTTCCAGTGGTGAGGTCCATACGCATGAGTTCAGCGTCAATTCTCTTGTCCCCGAAAACTCCCGTGATGGTATTTCCTGAGCGGACGCTGTTCTGAAAAATCATCCGAATGTCCTGATCCCGGTGCAAAATTTTCGGAGTAGCGCCTGTGACATCAAGGACGGCATAGCCCATCCCGTAGCCAGACGCGAAGAAGACCTTCCCGTCATGGTATTGAGGATTGCTAGCGTTGACGTTGTAGGAAGTTTTCCACTGGTGCTCGAAGAGGATCTTTCCCTTTGCGGTTAGGTCGTGTGCGACGACCGTTCTACCGTAGAAGACCAGGGCGGCCCTCTTTCCCCCGATTTCAGTAAGGACCGGAGTGGCATAGCCTGACCGCTGGATGTTGGTGGTATTCCAAGCGATTTTGCCGGTCTTTTTTTCCAGCGCATAGAATGCGCCATCCTTGGAGCAGGGCAGAACGTAAACGAGGTCGCCATCAACGACGGGTGAAGCAGTGAATCCCCATCCCCCTGGCTTTCCACCGAGCTCATCCCGGAGGTGCCGGCGCCAGATTGGCCGCCCGTCTCCCAGATTCAGGCAAAACAGGACCCCGGACTTACTCAAGGTGTAGACTCTGTTTCCGTCGACGGTGGGGGTTGTGTTCGGACCGCCCTCATAGAGGTTGGCGACAAGCTTTTCGGGATACTGGTGCTGCCAAATCAGCTTGCCGGTGTCGGCGTCTCGGCAGCTGACGACATCGTTGCCTTTGTCATTGCCGACTACCAAGGCTTTACCGTTTACGATGGACCAACTTCCGCAACCTTTGCCGACCTGGCATTTCCACAAAACCTTCGGAGCGTTAGCTTTCCAGTTGGCATTAATTGTCTCGGAAGAAATGGCGTCACCCCGGAGGCCTAAATACTGGGGCCAATCTGCAGCAGAGGCAACGGAACTTAAGATAACTAAGATGAAAAAGCTGAATTGGGTGAAAGAACGCATGGTGCTCAAAAAGTGCAGGTCACATCATAGCGCCCTTCTCAGCACTTGCAAAGGCCCATGCGGCGATCATCTTTTGCGCCCCTTTTTGACCTAAAAGGACCACGCACCATGTTTACTCGCACCACACAAATTGTTACAGTCAGCTCACTAGTTATATTGGCTTGGCTCCCCATGTCGGCTCAGGCCCAAATTATTGAAACCCTTCCGGAAGTCCGGGTAACGGCCTCCGCCTCCGGGGAAGGCGCAGGAGAAGGGGATCTCGATGAAACCGTTCTCAGCTTGGAAGATTTGGACCGTTTCGGGGTTGAGAATCTTGAGGACCTGAGCGCCCTTGCTCCCAACTTACACTTTGTCGACAGTGACACGCGAGGATATGGCAGCGTGATCTCAATGCGTGGTCTGAGTAACACCCTGTTTTTCGGACCTGCTGCGGTCGGGCTGTACATTGATGATGTCCCATTCAGCGACGCCTTCACCTACAACTCAAATCTTCTTTCTCTTGCTTCAGCTCGGATACATCACGGGCCACAAGGGGTGAGTTTCGGAGCGAATGCGCCGGGGGGAATGATTAACCTGACCACATTGCAAGCAGGCGACACCTTCGAGGGTTCTGCTAGTCTGGAATATGGATCTTATAATACGAGGGGCATTAAATTTTCCTCGTCGGGCCCCCTCCCTGCATTTGAATCTGGTTTTCTCGCCGGCCAGGAATTAAGCCACACATTCCAGTTTTACTGGAGGGAGCGGGACGGGTTCCTACGCAATCGGACCCTCGGAATCCGGCCGGATGACAGGTCCGTTATTGGTGGGGTGGGATCTTTGATCTGGAAGGCGAACCAGGATACCGAGGTTAAGTTACGGGTCATGGCTGAGGTCGTGGACGACGGAGGCCAGCGATTGACAGCCTTGCCAGAAAGTCTCGACAGGCAAACGGGTGGAACCGGCCCGAATCCAGCGTATACCGGAGACCTTTTCCAGGTCGATTCAGACCTCGCCGGGACGGGGGAGTCCGAGCGCTATCAGCTTTCCCTCCATGTGACAAAAGACCTCGGGTGGGCAACTGCGAAATCCATTAGCTCCTACCAGAGTTGGGAATTGGGTCCTCAAGTGGTGGATCTTGACTTTACCAACTCCGATCCCTTCCCGCTCTTCGCGCTCGCCTCCAACATCTCCCAGCGTCAGACCCTCCGGACCAAGGAGTTTCGCTTACAAAGTCCAGAGGGAGCCGGTCCGCTGGCTTGGCGAGGTGGCCTGTTCTACATGAGAAAGGAAAATGCCGGCAATACTGGTCGACAGTTTCCGGTGCCAGCCCCCGTCCCATTTGGATTTGTTCCGTTCACCGAAAGACTCAATTTCAACGTCGCGCAGGAGAGTTTTGCTGCTTACGGGAAACTGAACTACGAGCTTGGGAATGGGTTTGCCGTCGATGCAGGAGCCAGAGTTGAGTTGGTGGAAGTCAGCCTTGACCGGTCGAAGGAAGTTCCACCCCAGAGCTTGAGCGAAAACAGGGATGAACTTTACTTCTCTCCGACTGCGGGCGCGTCATACGATATCAGCGAGAATGTCACCGCATTCGTTCGCTCGGGACTTGGAATCAAGCCACACGGATATTCGGCATTCAGTGATGACCCGAATACCGCCAGCTTTGAAGAGGAGAAGAACTGGTCCAACGAGGCAGGGCTCCAATTCAGGAACGAGCCGAACAAGGTCAATGCGGTTGTCAGGGCCTACTGGAACAAGGTCGAAGACTATCACCTGAATGCCCAGAATCCCTTTTCCACGGATTTCGTCGTGCTGAATGCGGAGGAAGTAAGGTCGCGCGGAGTGGAGGCTGAGCTGCAGTGGCGGCCAACAGATCCTCTGCTCATCCATGCCAACGCGGGGTATTCGGACGTTCATTTCGAGGATTACACCGATGCCTTTACCGGAATCGATCGTGCGGGAAATACGGTTCCGTTCATTCCGGAATTTACTGCCAGCGTTGGCTTCCGCTACGATCTGCCCGGAGGATTTTTTGTAGGGTCATCCGTGCGTGGGACGAGGAAGACCTACTACGATGCGGCTAACACCGAGGCTTTCAGCGAGGACGGCTACCTCGTCTGGGATGCCCAGGTCGGCTACGAGCAGGAAAACTGGTCGGTCACTCTGTATGGGCGGAATCTGCTGGAAGAGGACTATTACACCTTTATTAACCCCTCGATTGCGGGAGGAACGCCCGGTGACCCGCAGCTATTCGGCGTCCGGGTGGACCTCGATATTTGGTAAAATCTTACTAATACCCTTTTTGGGCCCTCCGGATAGGGGAAACGGAGTCTGAAGATCCGCATGTTTTGGTGTTTCGTGTGGTCCTCAATATCTGGTAGAAGCCAGCCATTCAGGCGTTCCCTGAACCGCCATCACCAGATAAAGGCGGGGAAGAGATCCCAAGTTACTCTGCGTAGAACACGATTCATGACCAAGCTCCGACTCCCGGCAATCCTGCCCATGGTAGGAATATTCGCACTCGCTTCCTCCAGCATGGCGGCTCCTCCCAAGGCTTCTGGCCTTTTAAGCTGGAGGGGTCCTGACCAGACGGGCGCTCTTCCAGGAAAGGGATACCCGGAGAAGTGGGGAGGACCCGGGGGAGAAAACCACCTCTGGACGCACAAGGTGAAAGGCGGGGGGACTCCGGTCATCGCCAACGGGAAGCTTTACTCATTTGGCTACTACGACAATCCCAAGGATCTCAGCGATGTTCAGGAGGCTCTGATCTGCCTGGACCCGGAGACGGGAGAACTTGTGTGGGAATACCGGTTTAGCGATTTCATCAGCGATGTAGTCTACAACCGTTACGCGGTGGGCTCTCCCATTGTCGACGCCGAAACTGGCAACGTTTACATGCAGAGTTCGAACGGACGCCTGATGGCTTTCACTGCGGATGGCAAGCGGCTGTGGGAGCATTCCCTTGTGGAAAAGCTTGCCAGACTGACCTTTCCAAATGGGAGAACCGGCTCGCTGGGACTCCAGGGACCCATTGTGATTGTTCACTGCGTGACGGCCAACTGGGGCACTACGGGTCCTGCTCGGGACCGGCTCTACGCGTTCGATAAAATCACCGGAGAGCTTGTGTGGTATTCGACACCCGGGACCGTGCCGGACGACAGTTCGTTCTCCATGCCAGTGTATGCCACCATCGATGGCCACCGGGTGGGTTACACAGGACACGGGTGTGGAAACCTGACGAGCGTGGACATGCGGACCGGCAAGCCGCTCTGGCGCTTCCAGTTCGCTAAGGGCGGGGTTAATTCCCAGATTCTAAAATATGGCGAGGACAAGCTCATCGCGATCCATGGAAAGGAAAACGTGGATACGACCGCGAAGGGGCGGCTCATATGTCTCAAGGTTCCAACGACCTATAATGCGGGGAAACCAGCGATTTTGCCGGCAAGTGCGGAGGTCTGGCGTAATGAGGATCATGTCGCCTTTACGAGTTCTCCAACTCTGGTCGGCAACAGGATCTTTAGCACGATCGCAACGGGTGAGCTGGTATGCGTGGATGCCGATACAGGTAAAACAGTGTGGAAAAAGAAGCTTGGTCCCGACCAGCTTCACGCTTCCCCGGCCTTTGCCGATGGCAAGCTCTACGTGCCGCTGGCAGACGGAATGTTCTATATCCTCAAGCCCGGAGAGGAGGGCGCGGAGGAGCTTACCAAGCTTCACCTTCACACTCCATGTCTCGGCACGCCGGCCTTATGGGGAGGGAAGTGTTTCCTGATGACCAAGGATGGCCTGCACTGCTTCGGCGCGAAGGGCGCCGCCGCTGACAAGCCCGGAGAGGAATTGCCCTCCGAGGAAGTTGGTCCAGTCGCGCAGATCCAGATCGTGCCAGCTGAGTTCGCCCTGACTCCCGGAAGCAAGCAGAGCTTCACCATCTGGGGCCTTGATGATAAGGGACGCCGGGTGAAAAAAATGGAGGGTGCAGAGTGGGAAGCTTTTATTCCTCCAACAGCCAGGGTGAAGGCAAAAGTTGACGCCTCTTTCGAGGGAGACACCCTTTCGGCAGGAGCGGATGCGAAGCTCTCGGCTGGTGCTTTTAAGGCCAGCGTCGATGGAATGAGCGCAACAACCCGTGGCCGGGTGATCGCTACTCTCGGCTATGAGGCAGATTTCGAGGGAACGCCCCTCCCCATGAAGAACGATAAGGGAGAAGCGGTGAACTTTCCGCCGTTGCCCTGGCTCGGCGCCCGGATCAAGTGGCATGTCCTCCAGCATGATGGCAGCCAGGTGATCGCCAATCGGTTGGACAACGTGCTCTTCCAGCGAACGATGAACTTCTTTGGCGATCCTGAGCTAAGTGATTACGTGCTGGAGGCAGACGTTGCGACCGACGGGAATCGTCGGGTAATGTCCACAATCGGGCTCGTGAACCAGCGCTACCTGATCACCTTGGACGGCAACCGCCGAATTCTGGAGGTGAGCTCCAATCACGAGAGGGTCAAGGAGAGCGTGAAGTTTCCGATCCGTCCAAATACCTGGTATCACCTCAAGACCCACGTTTTCCGGGGCGAGGATGGGGGAGGTTCGGTGCGCGCCAAGGCGTGGTTGCGTGATCAGCCTGAGCCCGAAGAATGGACCATTGAGGTTAAACTCGACGACGTTCACGAGAAGGGGGCCCCTGGAATCTTCGCATTTTCGCCACAAGTTCAAAAACGAGTTTATATCGATAATATTAAACTTTCTGCTGCCGAGTAGATAACCATCCAACACCGTTCAGACATGAAACCTAAATCTGTTTATCCGTTCATTATCAGCCTTGGAGCCCTTGCGGGGTTCTCGTCCTGCCAGGACCAGGGGGACCCTGCTGCTGCCTCTGGCGACGCGGTTGGTCTCGCTGGGAGCGAAGCGCCTGTTGCCACTGAGCAGCCAGGTGGCGGGGCCCGGGAATGGCCCACATGGGGTCGCGATGGATCGCGCAACATGGTTGGCAACGCGGTCAACCTGCCTGTTGAGGTCAACCCCGGGGAAATGGATGATGAGACCGAGGAAATTGATCTTACGGGGGCAAAGAATATTCGCTGGGTGGCCAAGTTAGGCTCGCAATCCTACGGGACAACATCGGTGGCCTTTGGGAAAGTATTTGCGGGAACGAATAATGAATCTCCCCGGGACAAACGCAACGTGGTCGATCGCGGCAACCTGATGTGTTTTGATGAGAAGACGGGGGATTTTCTCTGGCAGCTTGTGTCGCCCAAGCTCGGGGCCCGCAAGGTCAGCGACTGGGAATACGTCGGGCTGTGCTCCTCACCTGCCGTGGAGGAAGACCGGCTCTGGGTAGTGACCAACCGGGGCGAGGTTGTCTGCCTCGATATGAATGGCCTTGCCGATGGCAATGATGGGCCCTTCCAGGACGAGCAAAAGTATTACGGCGCAGGCCTCTCGGGGATGGCCAAGGCCCGCGATGTCACAGTTGATGGCGAGACCCGGACTCTTTCGGACGCCAGCGCTACTTTGGTTGAATCTCTGACCAAGCAGATTGAAGGCGGGCTTGAAGGCGATGCTCTCAAGGGGGCCATGGGCCGGCGGAAGGGAGCCTTCGCCGAGGGCGCTCCTAAAATCGACGAAACCTACGCTGACATCCTCTGGGTGTTCGATATGCGGGACGCAGACAATGGTGTTGGCGCGTTCCCCCACAATGTCTCAAGCTGCTCTCCCCTGATTCATGGGGACATTCTCTATACTTCAACATCGAACGGGGTCGACTGGTCTCACACCAACATTCCCGGGGAGTTCATTCCCGGGCTGATCGCCCTCGACAAAAACACAGGGAAACTACTTGGAGAAGAGGTCTCGGGCGTTTCTGAGCGAGTGCTCCACGCAAGCTGGAGCTCTCCGGCAGTCGGTAAGGCCAAGGGTAAAGATGTTCTTGTCTGGGGGGGCGGAGATGGTTTTGCATACGGGTTCAATCCGGTCCCTGTAATGGATGAGGATGAGGGAATTCCGATTCTCAAAGAGCTCTGGCGCTACGATGGCAACCCTCCGCATTTTCGTAAGAAGCCGGATGGAACCCCGATCAAGTATGCCACCTTCAAAGGGCCTAACGATATTATCGGAACGACTGTGATTCATGAAGGCCTTGTTTATTTTGCGATTGGCCAAGACCCGGAACATGGAGATGGAGTTGGCATGCTGAGCTGTGTTGACGCCAGCGCGACAGGGGATTTGAGCGGCAAGGCCGTATGGACCTACGAATATGGCGATGGATCAGGCATCGGACGCTCGATTTCGACCCCAAGCATTACGGATGATGGTCTTGTGATCTGCGCTGAGTATGACGGAGACATTCACTGCGTGGATGCCAAGACCGGAAAGCAATACTGGGTCCACGAGACCGGGAGTCGGGTATGGTCTTCGACCTTGGTCGCTGACGGGAAGGTTTTCCTCGGCACGGAGGATGGCGAAGTAGTCATTCTGGCCGCGACAAAGGAGAAGAAGCACCTTGGGACTATTGAGCTGCACGCTCCAATTTACAGTTCTGCGGTGGTTGCCAACGACACGGTTTATATAGCCAGCCAAACTCACCTTTACGCTATCGGGATGGTTGAGTAGAGGAGACAAGGTTCGATCTGCTTCGGGTAGACGCCGTCCTCGCCCCATAAGAACAAGAAATACTCCGTGTTCCGCAGCCCGACCCTGAATGGCATGAAAAAAACTTCCGTTGTTTTCCTTCTAATTTTTGTCGCCCTTGCCGTTCTTCATCAGGACGCATGGAACTGGAGCAGCTCAAATCTAGTGTTTGGGTTCATGCCTGTGGGCTTGGCCTATCACGCACTCTATTCTATTACGGCGGCCCTTTTCTGGGGAATCGTTATCAAGTTCGCCTGGCCCGAGGACCTCGAGGAGTGGGCTGAAGGAGAAGAGAAGAATTCAGCATCCTAAACCAAAGAATTATGGCAACCGTATGGGTGATAGTCTGCTACCTGGGAGCTCTTCTCGCGTTCGCGCTCGGCTCCAAGGCTCTCTTTCGGGGCACGAGTAACGACTACTTTGTCGCCAGCCGTTCAATCGGACCGTTCATGCTTCTCATGTCGGTTTTCGGAACGACCATGACGGCCTTTGCGCTGGTGGGATCAACAGGCAAGGCGTTTGAAAGGGGAGTAGGAACCTACGGACTGATGGCCTCCTCATCCGGGCTCATACACGCAGCCTGCTTCTTTCTGATCGGGGTAAAAATCTGGTCGATTGGTAAGCGCCACGGCTTTGTGACTCAGATCCAGTTTTTTCGCGCCCGTTTCAGCTCCAACGGACTTGGGTATCTCCTCTTTCCCATTTTCGTGCTCCTGGTCATTCCCTACCTGCTTATTGGAGTTATTGGTGCGGGCAAGACGCTC
>PBTP01000107.1 GCA_002729275.1 Roseibacillus sp.
CACCGAAATCACTGGCGAGCTCCGTTCCATGCACTGAGAGATCAATTCCAAATGCCTGGGTCAATTTTCCCGGCCCTGAACACAGCTCCGTTTCAGGATTCCTCCGCCTCCGCAGCCTCATCTGTTCAAGACCCTCGCTTGGGGCCAAGGCTCGAATAAGGACAAAGCCATCGCCTTCACCTCCCTTGACGAGGAAATTCAAGAGCCAGTGAACTCCATAGTTCAGATAGACGTAAGCGCTTCCTGCCGGACGCTCCGCTACAAATTGCCGAGCGCTGGGTCGAAAGTAGGTGTGACATGCTTCATCTCCCTCCGCCGCATAAGCCTCCGTTTCGACGATCACCCCCGCGCACTCTTTCCACTCGAGACGGCAACCGATTAAACCGCGCGCACATTCCTGCGGACTTTGCTCAAAAAATTTCGGACTGAGAGACTCTGCCAAATCCTTCATGAAACTGTCCGGATAACTGCTGGCCCCTCGATCGATTCCTAAATTCCGGTGGGATGATCAATAAAACCTGCCTCGAGACCAAACTTTTCCGACAACACGTCTGCAATCGCTTTTACTCCCCCAGTTTCTGTCAGGTAGTGTCCTCCGTAGATCATGTTCATGCCGAGTTCCTCAGCCTCCGTATAGCTCCAATGAGGGCCCTCCCCCGTTAGAAAGCTATCAATTCCTGACTCTCGGACCGCAACGACTTCGGATCCAGCACCTCCTGTTATTACCCCGACTACTCCAGCCTTTCCGGACCCTGCGCAACATACGTGGGGATCCTCCCCGAGCACCTCACCAACTCGGCGTACTAACTGATTCAACGAGCCCTCGAATCTCCCTCGAATTCCCAGAAGAATTCCCTTCCATTCAAAAAATGGCTCGGCCCCTTGCAACTCGAGCGCGGAGGCAAGGCGCGCGTTGTTCCCGACAACTGGGTGAATATCGAGCGGGATGTGTGCGCTGTAGATCGCAAGGCCAGCTTCCATCGCAATCTTAAATTTTTCATAGGTTGCTCCAGTAACCATCCGCGCTCCATTCCAGAACATGCCGTGATGAACGATGAGGAGATTCGCTCCTGATTCTATCGCCTTTCTTACAACCGGAAGGGACGCATCAACGGCAACTGCAACCCGCTTAACGGCCTGCCTCCCCTCCATCTGCAATCCATTCATGGCACCCGGATAGTCCGGCACTTCCTTGATCCGTAACTCGGTATCGAGAAAGGAGACAATGTCATCGAGCGTGGCCATGTCTCAATGTCACTCTTCAGCTGCACCTAGCAACTCTCGATCTCACAAAATTTCCTGAACTCGAAGGGCATCGGCGAGCTCCAGTCCAGCTCATCATTCTCGTCGGGTATCGCCAGTCTACTCGCATGCAGGGCATGACGTGGGAGATGGAGAACTTTCTCCAGGCCTCGGCTCCAGCCCGTCTCGATAAACTCGAGGTAACAATCTTCAGAGGGGCCGTAGATCTTATCTCCCACAAGGGGATGTCCAAGGCAGCCTAGATGAACACGGATCTGATGCGTTCGCCCTGTTTCGGGCATGGCCCGCAGGACGGAGAAGGAACCATGCGAATTTTGGAATCGGCGGATCACTTCAAAGTCAGTTACCGCGTGCCTCCCATCAGGATGGGCAACCTGCTTAATCCAAATTCGTGATTCACGCACTTCGCCCTGCCGGAGGATTGGCTCGGCTACCGTCTGGCGATCCCACTCCGGCCATCCAGACACGACCGCGAGATATTCCTTCTGTATCTCCCTGCGCTCCATTGCTCGTCCAAAACGCCTCGCAGCTTCTCTCGTGCGTGACATCAAAACCAGCCCGCTAGTCTCCCGGTCAAGACGATTGAGAATACTCAGAGTTGTGCAATCCTCACCCCGGTCGGAGAGCCATCTCTTCACCTCCCCGAGAAGGGTTGGCTCGGGTCTATCGTTAGTGGGATGAACAATTAGGGGCGCAGGCTTGTTGACTACCAGCCACTCCTTCACCACCTCCACCATGCGAATATCTGTCGATACTGCGATAGGGCCTCTCCTCACGCTCATCCTGTTGGCAGGCACTCTTCCTCCTTACCTTAATTCGCAGGGAACCCAATACCCAATAACGCCTTGCCAGAGGCTACGCTCCTCCTACCCTGCGCACATGCCCGCTCCCTCCGCTCACTCGGAAAGAGAATACACTCTTGCTGGTCCAGCCACCCTTGAGGGCACTTCCCTCCACACAGGCCAGAAGGTAACCCTGACCATCAAGCCCGCCCCGGAGGGGCACGGCTTCAAGTTTCGCCGCATCGATCTCCCGGACAAGCCGCTCATTGATGCCGACGTCGAGAAAGTCGAGAAGGTCGAGCGCGCTACCACCCTCGCCTCCGGATCAGTTCGGGTCCATACCGTCGAGCATATCATGTCGGCTCTTACGGGAATGGGAGTTGACAATGCCCTTATCGAGATGGACGCCAATGAGCCTCCAATCGGTGACGGCTCCGCTAAGCCTTTCGTAGAACTGATCAAGCAAGCCGGCCTTAAAGAGCAGGAGGCCCGACGAAAAACGTGGGAAATCCGCGAACCTATTCACTTTCAGGATAAAAGTGGATCCCATATTACGATTGTTCCCTATCGGGGATTCCGGGTCTCCGTGACCAACCTCAGCCATATTGGAAAATTCACCCAATATTTCTCGAGCGAAATCACTCCTGAAACATACGAGAGTGAGGTTGCACCTGCCCGGACCTTTACCTTCTACGAGGATATCAAGCCACTCCTCGACCAAGGTCTCATAAAAGGTGGGTCTCTGGAAAACGCCGTGGTGATCCGGGATGAGGAGATCCTTTCCAAAGAGGCCATGCGCTTTGATAACGAGTTTGCCCGCCACAAGGCGCTCGATCTTGTCGGCGATCTTGCTTTAGCCGGAAAACGGATCACGGGCCATGTCATCGCAGTCGCACCGGGTCACGGACCAAACACCCAGATGGCAGGCATGCTGAAACGGGAATACCAGAGGATGCGCTCAATGGTCCCCCCTTTCCAGCTCCCTGAGAATGAAGCCGTGCTCGACATCAAGGATATCTTCCGAATTCTTCCTCACCGGGCCCCATTCCTTCTTATCGACCGGGTGATTGACTTCTCAACCGAATTAAAGTGCACCGCGGTAAAGAACGTTACTTTTAACGAGCCGTTCTTTGAAGGCCACTTCCCCGACCATCCAGTCATGCCCGGCGTCCTTCAGCTTGAAGCCATGGCTCAGGCTGCATCCGTTCTCGTCCTGCGACTCCCCGATAACGAGGGGAAAATCGGATATTTCATGTCGGCTGACCACGTCAAGTTTCGCCGGCCCGTGCTTCCGGGAGACACCCTTTTTATTGAAGCAGAGATTGTAAAGATGAAGCGCAGCGTAGGCCTCGCCGTCTGTCAGTGCCTCGTCAATGGTGAAGTTGTTTCTTCCGCGGAGTTGAAATTCGCAGTCGTCGATGCCTGAGACCCGACAAAATTGGTATGCCGCTGCGCTTCTTCGGATTACTTTCGTCGCGCTAACTGCCACCCTGCCCAGTTGCCATCTGTTCGTGAATCCAACGGAGCAGACCATATCCGACCCTCCCTCGGCCCGGGTAGCCTCCTCCTCCGGATCCAGCTCCAGATCTTCCGTTGTCAGAAAATTTATCCCCAGCGTCCAGCATCTGGAATTCCAAATCGATTCCAGCATATCCACCGGCACTATAGACCTCGCCCTAGACCACGATTCGCTCGCTCCTCGCCGGTCGGTGTGCGAGTGCCCACTCAAGGGCACCATCGTGGCAAAGCTGCAAACCTCAGCATCCGGGGTTCAGACCCTGACACTCGAAAAGATCGAACTTGTGACCGCAGGGGAAGGGAAACTTGAATTCGCATGGTCCCCCATCATTGGTTCAGTGAGAATGCTGATTCCCGAGGACCAACTGAAGATCAGCAGCAAATCTTCGGACTCTGTTATTCAGCTAAGCGAGGGCGGCAGATTCTCACACCCTGGTTATCACTTTCAGGTCGATGGAACCGGACAGGTAGAAGCCACAGGACTGGTCCTCCGAAAAAAAATCGGCGATACTGAAACCGACCTGACCATTGAGGAGACTGAAGCAGTAACTCTGGCGGGCACGCTCAGACGGAAGGACAGCAGTTGGCATCTTGAACTGCCTGGCACAGTCATGAAGGATAGCTTTGAAATCGACGAAGAGGGCACCACCCTCAACCTCATTTTCACTGGCAACATCGCCTCTTTTGAAAAGTAGCAACGCGAAGACGGAGGAGAGCGAAAACGCTCAGAAAGCCAGAGCGGTCAGGAAAGTATTTCCTTCACTACTCTGCCGTGGACGTCGGTCAGTCGCCTCTCTATGCCGTTATGGTAAAAGCTGAGACGCTCATGATCGATGCCTAGAAGATGCAGAATAGTCGCGTAGAAATCGTGCACCGTGACCTTGTCCCCCACAGCCTCATAGCCGAAGTCATCCGTTGCGCCGTAACTGAAGGGAGTTTTCACGCCAGCCCCGGCAAGCCANGTTGTAAATCCNCGTGGATTATGATCTCGACCGCTNGCCCCTTTTTGGAAGGTNGGCATGCGCCCAAACTCAGAGCAGAANACCACCAGNGTGTGCTCGAGGAGNCCCCGCTCCTTAAGGTCCTTNAGCANNGCNGCNGTNGGNTGNTCNANNACAGANCCATGAACTGAATATTGCTTCTCNAGNGACTTGTGNCCNTCCCAGTTGCTCACCCCTTCNCCNCCGGTCTGGTAGGCCCCATTNAANAGCTGAACAAACCGAACTCCTTTCTCTACCAACCTGCGAGCCAGAATACAGTTTCTACCATAAGCGGCACGAAGNTCAGCNACCTTGCTCCCGGCATCGTTCGCTCCATAAGACTTAAGAATGTNGGCAGGNTCCCTGCTAAGGTCTGTCACATCCGGAATACTCATCTGCATTCGCGCGGCAAGCTGATAGCTGGCAATACGAGCNGCCAATTCTGAATCTCCCTCATAGGATCGNAGGTGCCGCCTGTTCTGACGCTCAAGAAANGCGCGGGTCGCCTCATCAGTNCGNTTTGCCACCCCTCCNGGNATGGCAAGGTTCCCAAGGGGCTTCGANGCATTGAANGCCGTNCCNTGAAAGGCCGCCGGGAGAAATCCGGGNCCCCAGCAGTTCACGCTCGACTGGGGTGTGCCNCGGACATCGGGAATNGCNACNTANGCGGGCAAATCTTCNGTTTCGCTTCCCAGGGCATANGTNGTCCATGCCCCGGCACTCGGAAACCCATCGAGCGTGAAACCCGTACACATNTAATTCTCTCCNGGTCCATGGGTATTGGTTTTCCCAACCATGGAGTGAATAAAGCTCATNTCATCNGCCAGCTCTCCCAGCTTCGGCAGGAGATCGGAAATCATCTTNCCCGATTGNCCCCGTGGTNTGAAANGCCANGGNCTCCGGGTAAGNTTTCCCTGNTGACCCTGAAAGGTAATCAAATCCTCTCCNCCGGGCATCGGNGTTCCGTGCCTCTTTATCAGCTCTGGTTTGTAATCNAAGGTGTCAATCTGNCTGATTGCCCCCGAACAAAAAATCATCAGCACCTGCTTGGCTCGCGGTTCAAAATGCGNGTCACGTGNCGCATGGGGCCGGGCGGAGTCGATAGCCGGNCGGACNGGCACCTTTCCCGGNGCACTCTCCCTCTCAGCTGCCAACAGCCCATCCCGGCTCAACAGCGACGCGAGCGCAACGCTNCCCAACCCACTTGCGGTGTGGGAAAGGAAATTACGACGGTCNAGAAATTCAGCGGGGTTGATCATTTCGGTGCTNGGCGTCAGANGCCGGAATTTATCAAAAGANAAACAGGAATTCGTTTGTATTTANCATCGCACGACAGAAGGAAACCGGCCCGTGTTCCTCAACAAATTTNATCGCNTCAGAAATTTCNTCTTCCGTCGCAGNNCGTCCGTANAGCACCCCGTAAGCCTTTACGATNCCCTCTCTGCCGGGGCCTATTCGCTGNGCCATCCGGCGAGCCTGCTGCATGGTAAATTTACTATTAAGAAGATTGAGAGCCTGGAGCGGAGTNGTGGAACGACTCCTTTTAGGGATGACCTGATTACCATCGGGACANTCAAAGGCCCCNAANACCAGATCCTGCTCCTGACGAATCTTGAACATATAGATCATGCGGCGCCACTCGGGTGGCCCCANATCTTCCTTNGGGTGATAGTGCACGACGTTTTCNCGCTCGACTTCCAANAGGTAAAACCCNGGGCCGCCCATCCTCNTGTCGATNGTCCCNGCNGCCNTCAGGATTCCATCCCGGATAGCTTCAGCTTCGAGCCGCCGGGGNGGGAAACGCCATAAAAGACGACTCTCCGCATCAANGNCNTCNGCCTCTTTGTTCGGGAAACTGGACTGCTGNAAAGCTTCCGAATGTAACAAAATNCGCATCATTTCCTTTACGGACCAGCCCCGCTCAACAAATGCAGTCGCCATCCAATCCAAGAGCCCGGGATGCGAGGGCTCGGTCCCATTCGCTCCAAAATCACTGGGAGTATCCACCAATCCNGTCCCAAAGACGAACTGCCANAGACGATTCACTGCCACTCTCGCAGTNAGAGGGTTNTCNGCACTGGCGATCCAGTTCGCCAATGCCCTTCTTCGCTCCCCTTCAGGACTACTGGTTTCCAGATCGAGCGCCGAAATGGCCGGGATCGCATCGGGAGCAACTTCCTCACGGACCGCAAGCGGATCACCCCGATAAAGGCGATGAGTGGGACCCGGTTGCGAGAAGTTCGCAGCCCATGCCTTCCGAGTGGAGGACAGCTCGGCCACCCTGCGTTGAGCCTGCGCAATCTCCAACATCAGAACCCGGCCTCGTGCCGCAGGCTCGAACGGGAGCAGTCGGAGAAGGGCATCCCGGTCAATTTCCGCGCCCGGGCTTTTCCTGCGGCCCCTGTGACTGGAAACCTCGGACCAATTCTTACCGTCAGCGGACAGCTCGATATTGTATTTTACAGGAACCCGATCCTTGAAAAGCCCCTTTCTGTCTCGTGCCCACTCGATACGGCTGATCGTCTCGCTCTTGCCGAACTCCAACTGAACCCACCCTGTTCCTTTCGTATTCGAGATCCAACTCCGTGCATTCCCGTCATATCCATCATTGATGTGCTCGAGCTTGTGGATGTCATGTCCTGAAAGGGTTCCGGAAGCAGAGGGCTTGGCTCCCCGACCCACATTCGCCCCTTCCGGAGAAAATACAGCAAGCTCATCTATACAGGGCTCTCCACCGTTCGTCTGGAGTATGGTAAATCGGACAAAGCGTGCCCTCATCGCTTTAAAGTGGTCGACATTGCCTTCCGCCCGGATCGCCGGGCGCTTCTCACCATTTTGGAGACTGTCTGAGAGCAACTCACCCCTCGAGAGCAAACCCTTCAGCTCTGCCTCCATTAACACGAGTCGTTTACGTAGAGCCGACAACTCCTGTTCTGCACCAGAATCACCGCTCTCAGGCAACACCCGCTCCCCGAACTTTACCCCGGCGAAGACCGCCTGCATGGCATAGTAATCCTTCTGCCTGATGGGGTCGAACTTATGATTATGACAGCGCGCGCACCCAATGGTCATCCCGAGGAAAGCAGTCCCCGTTGTATTGATCATGTCGGCTAGTTCATCCTGCCTCTGCATCATGGTCAGCGCCTGGTCCGGGCTCTTTACTATATCATGCGGGCCAGCAACGAGGAATCCTGTAGCCACCGTTCTTCCCATCATGTCACCCGCGAGGTGCTCCTTGACGAACTGATCATAGCCTTTGTCTTCATTAAAAGATTCAATGACGTAGTCACGGAAATGATAAGCCGTCAGCCTTTCCCTGTTCGTCTCAAATCCGTTTGTCTCCGCAAAACGAACGATATCGAGCCAGTGCCGGGCCATCCGCTCCCCGTAATGAGGGCTGTCTAGCACACTCTCGATGAGATCCGTCCAGGCCCGGGGAGACTCATCTTCGACGAAGGCCTCAACCTCCTCCAACGATGGGGGGAGGCCTAACATCACAAGGTATANCCTCCGGATCAGGGTGCGCCGATCTGCACGAGCCGAAAANTTCAGNCCCCTTGTCCTGAGAGCTTCCTCAAGGTAGGCATCGACGCCNTCGTGCCTGTGCTTACCAGCCACTGCTTGAAACGACCAGTGATCTGTTTCCAGGAAACTCTCCCCTGCGGACTCCGGTAGTTTCGCTCCCGCATCAATCCATGATCCGATTGTTTCAATCTCATCAGGGGAGAGGGCATCTTTTTCCCGGGGCGGCATGGCCTCATCCAGATCCTGCCTGCTGGTCACCTTGTAGAGGAAACTCTTCTCCCTCTTGCCAGCCACGAAAAGAGGTTCTCCTGAATCACCGCCCCGCAGGATCGCTCCCGGGCTATCAAGTCGAAGCCTTCCCTTTTCCTTGGATGGGCCGTGACAGCCAAAGCACTTACTTTCCAGAATCGGCCGGACATCCTGCTCAAAGTCGATCACCCGTTCCCCGGCACATGGGTCCACAGCCACAAGCAGGAAAACGAAGCTTCCGACCAGATTTTGACCCGTCCTCATGACACCCCCAGATAGCCTTTCCTGATCTCGACCACAACCTCGCGGGTTATCACTCCAATGAACTACTCTGGAGGCAGAACTCGCTATTTAGTGACCCAAAATCAAATTACGCCTCGCCAAGAGGAATTCTCGGTCGAAAATCTCACCAAGGTTTCATGAGTGTCAGAACAATCTTCCTCGCCCTCCTAGCCGCGGCAGGGCTTCTCCAGGCTGCGAGTGGCCAGCCCCAAGTTGAATTCAACCGGGACATCCGGCCAATTCTTGCCGAAAACTGCTTCGCTTGCCACGGACCCGACCCCGGCACACGCGAGGCTGACATGCGGCTTGATACTGAGGCCGGCTTCTTCTCCGGAGCAGAGAACGCTCCCCCGGTGGTCGTCCGGGGAAATCCCGATGAGAGCGAACTCTACCTCCGCCTCATTACGAGCGACGCCGACGAAATCATGCCTCCGCCGGATAGTCACAAAAAACTCGAGCCGGGACAGATTTCNCTGATCAGGAAATGGATCACTGAGGGAGCGGCCTGGCAGCCGCACTGGTCCCTTCGTGCTCCNGCGAGGCCCNAAGTTCCAGAAACAAAATTGGACACCTGGCCACGAACCCCCATTGACAACTTTCTCCTTGCAACGCTTGAAGAGAAAAAACTCACCCCAGCCCCAGACGCAGACCCTCATACCCTGGCAAGAAGGCTCTCTCTCGACCTGACTGGTCTCCCCCCTGACCCGGCACTCACTGCAGAGTTTATCACCAATCCCAGCGAGGAGTCCTATGGCCAGCTCGTTGAGACTCTTCTTGCCTCGCCGCGCTACGGAGAGCATCGCGCTCGCTACTGGTTGGACGCCGCTCGCTATGGAGACACTCACGGCCTCCACTTCGATAACTACCGGGAGATGCACCCTTATCGCGACTGGGTAGTGCGTGCCTTTAACCAGAATCTTGCTTATGATGATTTTACGGTCTGGCAGCTGGCGGGAGACTTGCTCCCTGAGCCTACTCTCGACCAGCTCATTGCGACCGGATTCCAACGCTGCAATATCACCACCAATGAGGGGGGGACGATCGCGGAGGAAAATCTCGCCAATTACGCAGCGGACCGGGTTCAAACCTTCGGATGGGTCTATCTTGGCCTGACCACCAATTGCGCCCAATGCCACGACCATAAGTTTGATCCCTTTACCACCAAGGACTACTACGCCATGGCGGCCTTTTTTCGTAACACCACGCAGGGCGCGATGGATGGCAACTCCTCAGACGGCCGTGGACCGGTCATTAAGGTTCCCTTCAACCAGGATCGAGAGAAAAGAGACCTGCTGGACAAGCAGGCTGCAGACACCCAGACCCTTATTGAGGCAAGGCGGACCGAGGCAAAGCCTGCTTTCGAAAAATGGGCTGCAACAGCGGATTCGGATCAACTCGCCGAAGCTCAGCCTCAGGAAAGCCTCGTCCTTCATGTCCCGCTCAATGAGGGTCTTGGAGACAAGGTGAAGGCCTCTGTCGGTGGAGAGACCCAGACATTCAAGTCCGAGGGCTTCCTCACCTGGGACCCCAAGGGAAAGATTGGCCCGGCACCTCGCATCAAACGCGGACGCACCTTCGATCTGGGCAATCTCGCTAGTTTTAAATCAGAGCAGGCCTTCAGCTACGGCGCATGGGTCCGATCTCCACAGCGCCTGAATGCATCCGTATTCGCCCGTATGGACGACGCCCAGAAGTTCCGCGGCTGGGACCTCTGGCAGCAGGGGGGGCAATTCGGAGCCCATCTTGTCGAGAGCTGGCCCGAAAATGCCATCAAGGTAGTTACTGAGAAAAAGGTGCTGAAACCGGGAGAATGGAATCACATTTTCGTCACCTACGATGGAAGTGGAAAAGCAGAGGGAATCCATCTCTACCACAATGGTACTGAGCAGACTAAAACCGTGGAGACCAATTCCCTGAAGCCCAATGCGGATATCACCACCGGCACACCTCTGCAAATCGGGCAGCGGAGTAAGGGTGCCTACTTTGAGGATGGCTTCCTTCAGGACATGCGGATTTATTCAAGGATTCTGTCGAGCGGCGAAATCATGGCCCTTGCCGATTCTGGCCCTCTCCTGGCCATCCTTGCGACCTCCTCACAGGAACGTAGTTCGGAGCAGAACAAGGTCCTTTTCGAAAATTTCCTCCACACGCGAGACAAGCAGTTCGCAACCCTCAGCGACAACCTTGCCAGACTGAAATCTCAACGGGAGGCCCTGAACGGAAAAGCGGCAATCACCCACGTCCAGAAGGAGAAGCCCGGCATGGCCATGGCCCACATTCTGATGCGAGGGCAATACGAGAAAAAAGGAGAACAGGTGACCGCCAATACGCCTTCGGCTCTTCCTCCCCTTCCGCAGGAGGCACCCCGCAACAGGCTGGGCTTGGCTCGCTGGGTTGTGGACCCGGAAAACCCACTTACCGCTCGCGTTACTGTCAACAGACTCTGGCAGGAAATATTCGGACAGGGCATCGTCGTGACCTCCGAGGATTTTGGAATCATGGGAATGCCTCCCACCCACCCTGAGCTCCTTGATTGGCTGGCCGTCGAATTCCGGGAATCCGGTTGGGACCTGAAGAAATTCATCAAGCTCCTTGTCACCTCCCGCGCCTACAGGCAGGCCGCTATCACTACCGCAGAGAAGCTGGCTGAGGATGAGGACAATCGCTTTTTGAGCCGGGGGCCACGTTTCAGGATGGATGCTGAAATGGTGCGTGACTACGCCCTCGCCGCCAGTGGCCTGCTCTCTTCATCAACTGGAGGCCCGGGAGTGCGTCCCTACCAGCCAAACGACATCTGGAATGTCGTTGGCCTGCCGGGAGGAAACACCCGCAACTACAAGCAGGACACCGGGGAAAAGCTTTACCGGCGGACTCTCTACAGTTTCTGGAAACGAATGGCTCACCCCCCAAACATGGAGGCTTTCAATGCCCCAAGCCGGGAAGTTTGTGCTGTCCGGCGTGAGCGCACCAACACCCCCCTGCAAGCCCTGGTTACGATGAACGATCCCCAGTTCGTAGAAGCTGCTCGGGTCCTCGCCCAAGGTGCATTACAGCGAGCGGCGGGAGCAGAATCTGTGGCCCTTGAATATGTCGCTGCCCGCGCGCTCTGCCGACCACTGAAGACTCAGGAAGTCGCCATCCTCAGAGCAAGCCTTGAAGATCATCTTTCCTACTACAGATCCAACCTTGCCGATGCCAATGCCCTCCTCAAGGTAGGGGAAAGCAAAGCGGACTCGACCCTCGACCCACGGCAGCTTGCGGCGTGGACCATGCTCTGCAACCAGGTCCTCAACCTCGATGAGGTTCTGAACAAATAAAGGGCTCTCTTAGTTACCTCCCGCGAATCCAGACCGCTTCAAAACCAACCAGGACTCCACCATGAATCTTTTTCAGGAATATCTTCAGGCCCAATCTCGCCGTTACTTTCTCTCTCAGGGGAAAAATGTTCTCGGTGGTGCTGCACTCGCAGGCCTTCTTGGCCGGTCAATGGGCGCGGAAGCGGACGGTCCCGGCGCGGTAAAGACTCACTTCGCCCCCAAGGCAAAAAGGGTGATCTATCTCCACATGGTGGGTGGACCGGCTCAGATGGACCTCTTCGATTACAAGCCGGAACTCGGAAAATGGTACGACAAGGACCTTCCAGACAGCATCCGCAAGGGCCAGAGGCTGACCACCATGACGAGTGGACAAAAGCGCTTCCCGATTGCTCCGACCAAATACCGGTTCGCGCAGAAGGGACAATGCGGAATGTGGATGAACGACGAACTACTGCCGAACCTCCACCAGTGCGCCGATGACATCTGCTGGATGCGCAGCCTCCACACCGAGGCGATAAACCACGAGCCTGCAATTGCCGCGATGCAGACTGGAAACCAGATCACCGGCCGACCCTGTCTGGGCTCGTGGGCCTCATATGGACTGGGGTCAACAAATGAGAACCTCCCGGCCTTTGTAGTAATGGTNGCCACCCCTAGNAATCGCGAACAGGANCAGGCAATCTCGTCNCGCCTCTGGTCCAGCGGCTACCTTTCAGGGGAGCACGCGGGAGTTTCCTTCCGGAGNAAGGGTGACCCGATTCTATACATCAACAATCCTGCAGGGGTTCCCGATGCGATTCGCCANCGGACGATCAAGGGNATNAACGAGATGAACGAGCTGACCTACANGGAACTCGGGGATCCCGAAACATTCACTCGNATCAAGCANTATGAGATGGCAGCGCGCATGCAGGCCAGCATGCCTGANCTCACTGATCTGAGCAAGGAGCCGAAACATACTTTCGAGCTTTATGGCGAGGAGGCNAGNAAGCCTGGNAGCTTCGCGAACGTGGCCCTCATGGCCCGAAGNCTGGCNGANNGAGATGTTCGTTTTATTCAGGTNTACCACAACAACTGGGATCACCACGGCAANGTAAACGGGCGAATGCCTTCCCAATGCCGGGATGTGGATCGCCCATGCTACGCCCTCATCAACGACCTGAAAGAGAGGGGAATGTTTGACGACACCCTGATTATNTGGGGTGGAGAATTTGGCCGGACNATTTACAGNCANGGAGGCCTNAGTAAGACNAACTACGGGCGCGATCACCACCCGAGATGCTTCACGATGTGGATGGCTGGAGGCGGCAGCAAGGGTGGAGCNGTNTANGGAGAAACCGATGACTTCAGCTANAACATCACAAAGGACCCACTCCACATTCGTGACTTCCACGCCACGATTCTGCACCTCCTCGGCTACGANCACCAAAGATTCACGGTGAAATATCAGGGCCTCAACCAGCGCCTCACAGGGGTAGAGCAGGCGAAAGTCGTCAAGGAGCTNCTGGCCTGAAGGATCNCCTCAGCGNCTCTTACCCGGACTNGATGGNGNCNCCTTNCGNGCCGGCTCCAGCTCNGCAGGCTCCAGCTCGGCCAGCTGNAACGGCTCCGAAGGTTCAAGTTTGGCAGGAACAATCGGCGTCGAAGACTCCAGCTCCGCNAGNTANAANCGGGCCTTAGCNTCCTCNCGGGCTACCACNGGATCCCGNCCCTGTTCCACCGCATACCGCTGCAACTCCTCTATTTTCCTGTCTGCACTAGCCTCCTCCACCAGAGAGCGATGGGCCTCCTTNCCCGTCCATAGGAATCGGTTCCGCCANTCCTCTCCAAGATCATCATGCCGTAACCGGGCACTCCCNGAAAGGTGCCTGATTTCCAGACCNATATCGGTAACGCGACGGATAACANCTTGCCGATAGACTTTACCCCGAAGNAGACGAATTTCAGNGTGCTTCTCCCCTTCTGCAGTNAGACGAACCCACNGNAGATATTGCTCCCTGTAGNCATCNACTCCCTGCGAGNAGATCCGGATCTCGCGNTCAATAANNACGAGGTTCTCCCGGTCCAGCTTCCTGNCTNAAGTATCTGCCTGCAGCTGCTTNAGACCCGNNCGNAACTCCACNAACCGGGCTTCGGCTCCNTCAATCGGAGCAAGCGAAGNAAAATGTAGNGAGAGNGCCTCAACGAGAGCCNCTTGNACTTCCAGCTCACGCTCCNCTTCTTCCGTTTCGGCANNCAATNCACCNGCAGCAAGGACAAGGACATGGACATGCAATGCAANCATGGNTCGGAGGAACTGCCCCATCTTCATGATCCNCATGATAAATGGAGAGNCCTCCNGGATCAAGGAGACCTGCATATCAATCANACNAGACCCTTATTCAAGTGNGTTNCCTNCTCTCNNGNAATNCCNCAATTCCGGGCCNGAACTGNCATTAAACGGCGNATTCCCTATTCCANNTCCTCAAGGATCTTTNCGATTCGTTTTTCGCTCACTCGCATTTCNCTGGGCTGACTTGGAGCNAACTGCGCGAGACGCAGCTCCTCAAGCATCCATCCAAGCTCCCACAGGCGAGCCGCCTCTGGGNGTTCGGTCCANCGNNCAATCCATCGCTGCCAGAGAGGAAGAATCCGATGCCGCTTCTCTTCGTCCCGAACCAGAGGCTGGCTCNCCAAACGNGATAACCGCTCCTCNATTCCGTAAAAGTANCGNTAGTATCGNGATAACCGGGNAAACCCAGCTTTCCANGCAAAGCCNTTTCTCCACAGCCACGAGATCTCCTCATCAAGGTCCTGAACAACCTCNCCGAGGTGNCGATCCTGNCGATGCGCCTCCATCCNCTCCGAAATNCTCTGGTAACTTTCAATAGACTGCTCCAGCCCGTGGCAAAGGAGCTGGGCTGAATCAAAAAGNCGCTCCTTAGCCCCCAGNGATACTTCCGCAAATTCTTCCNCCGAACGGGGCATCTTTCCGAGAGCNCCCTCNACNGCACAGCGGANCAGNGCCTCNNCANGANCCTCNTCNGGGNACAANAAAGNAGCNTGGAGGCGGGAAGCAGGNCCCAGCGGAAGCTTACGNCNTANAAAAGAGACATGATCGCATTGCTCGAGGAGAAANAAGCGCACACATCCAGCTCGATGACTTTCNTCTGCCTCCACTCTNTCGAGAAAGGCCCGCATCCCAACAGAGGATNCCTCGTCAACCAGCGCNGGATACACCNGNTCTGGNGCCCCTGCATCCTCGGAGGAGCGAGAGNCATCCTCGATCGGAACNTNNCCGAAGCTCCAGACTTCGCCGCCAGTCATTTCCCATTGCAGATTGGCGGCTGCTTCTTTTCTTCCCCGCAGCACAGCAGCCAGGCCATCCCTGACANCTACCGCATCCTCNCCGAGGCCCAATTCCTCTCCCNCATCCCCATATACCCTGATCTTTGGGCGCAATTGCGACGGCAGCCGTTCNGGGTTGAAGTCTTCCTCCTTAATCTCATGGCCNGAGCGTTCGGAAAGAAATTCCGCCAGAGCGGCACAAAGGTGGCATTGAGGCTCCCAACCCCGCCAGAGAGCAAGAAACTCCTCCATCGCATCGGCGATAGGAAAGCACGCCTGCCTCTGCCATTTCGACAGTGATCGCATCAGCAACTCCACTCGCTCCTCAAGTATTCCGGGCACACCCCAACTGACAAGGTAACCGGGGAACATTGCTAACTCATCGACACCGATCTCAAAGGTAATCCCATCATCAGGAGCTTCCAGCGCACTGCGATAAACCACCCGGTAGGAGATCCCCGCGCATTCCACCTCGTCTGGAAAGAGGCGCAGCTCTTCCGCGATCTCCTCCCATACCACATCGGAGAGACGAATCATCAATCTCTCCTCATTTTGATCGACCAGACGCCACCGATGGAACCCCCTGGCGGTAGATACTTCGACCGGAATTCGTTCAAAGAAAAAATCGAAAGCACCCTCATCTGACCAGAGCCCGCCAACCCTTCGCAACTTATGTTCGGCCCGCTCTACCTCTCCCCGGACAAATTCGAGCTGATCTTTGAACCGGCATTGGCCATGGAGTCCATCCCCGAGGATGGCCTCACGCACGAAAACCTCATGTGCCGACTTCGGATCGACCCGCCCAAAGTGCACTCGCCGCTCGGGAATAAGGGTAAGGCCACCACATTGAACAGTTTCAATGCCATAGACGGCCCCCTGCTGCTCGTCCCATGATGGAGAGTGATACCGGCTCCTGCACAACTGAGGAGCAACCTCCTCTACCCACTCGGGAAGGATCGCAGCGACCTTACGAGCCCAGAGCCTCGAGGTCTCTACGAGATCGAAACCCAACACCCACTCCGGCCGCTTCTTACCAAAGAGACCAGATCCTGGGAACACTGCGAAATCACGATTGCCCGTCCCATGATATGCCCGCTTTTCCTTATCCCAGAAGCCGATCTGACGGGGCATCCCCGCAAGAATGGACTTATGGATCTCCGTGAGCTCTCCCCACTCCCGCCGTTCTTCAGGAAGAGGCTTTGGTCCTTTTCCGTATTGCTCTCTTACAAGTCGCCCAAGCTCCCTCGCCACCTGATCCCATTCCATGATCCGGCGCATACTAAGGAATTTTCTCTCGCAGAAACGGCGCAACTGATTGCGGTGCCAGCGCCGGTCATCTTTGCGGAACTCAAGCAGTGCGTGCCAGATATTGAGCAAGCTGACGAAATCCGAATCAGGGTCTTCAAAGGCTGCATGCATTTCGTCTGCCTTACTCTCCCTTTCCGGAGGTCGTTCGCGGACGTCCATGACGCTGAGCCCTGCCACAATAATCAGAACCTCCCCCAGAACCTTCCGATCGCGTGCCTCCAGCAGCATCCGTCCCAACCGAGGATCAAGAGGCAGACGTGCCAGTTGCTTTCCTACCTCGGTAAGTTCCCCCTGTCGAGATTCCAGCGCACCGACTTCCTCCAGAGTCCGAAACCCCTCGGCGACAGCACGTGGAGAAGGTGGATCCAGGAAGGGAAACTCTCTGACGTCGCCCAGTCGAAGCGCCTTCATACGCAAGACCACCCCGGCAAGGGACGATCGCCGGATTTCGGGGTCGGTAAACTCTGGAGCCTGCTCGAGATCAAATTCGTCATACAACCGCAGGCATACCCCCTCCCTGATCCTTCCACATCGCCCTCGCCTCTGACGCGCACTCGCCTGTGAGATCTGCTCAATCTGCAATCGCTGCACCTGCCGGCCTGGGTTAAAGCGGCTGATGCGCGCGAGTCCACTATCGATCACATAAACGATCCCCGGAATAGTTAGCGAGGTCTCCGCCACATTAGTTGCAAGGACAATTCGCCTTCTCTCACTGGACCGAAAAACCTGCTGCTGCTGAGCTAAACTTAGGCGTGCATACACCGGCAGAATCTCAGTATCGCTCAGGATGCGTCCTTCCAGCAACTTGGCACAATCACGAATTTCCCGCTCTCCGGGCAGAAAGACCAGAACGTCTCCCTTGTCATCAACTTGGGAAATCCAATCCACCGCGCGGGCAACATGATGCCGAAGCTCCTCCTCTTGTTCACCTGGAAGAAAATGGTCTTCCACGGGATAGGTTCGCCCCTCAACCTCCACCACTGGTGCGTTTCTGTAGAACTCCGAAAATCGTCCCGCATCCAGAGTCGCTGAGCTGATCACCAGCCGGAGGTCTTTACGCCTCTCCAACAATCCATGGAAGTAGCCGAGCAGGAAATCGATATTGAGGGAGCGCTCGTGAGCCTCATCAATAATCAGCGTGTCATATTGGCGAAGTGAGCGATCTCGCTGAGTTTCTGCGAGAAGGATTCCATCCGTCATGAACTTGATCTCTGTCTGCTCACTGACTTTCTCTGCAAAACGCACCTGGTAACCAACCAGCCCTCCCTCTCTCGCTCTCATCTCCTCCGCAACCCTCCGGGCAACACTGGTAGCTGCAAGTCGGCGGGGCTGGGTGCAGCCAATCCGGCCAGCACGTTTTCCAGGATGGCTCTTCGCAGACTCCCGAACCAGTTCTAGCGCCATTTTAGGTAGCTGGGTCGTCTTCCCGCTCCCAGTCTCCCCCACCACGACCACAACCCGGCTCGAGCGCATCGCCTCGAGGATCTTATCCCTCTTACGGGAAACGGGTAAGTCTGGATAATCCCAATCGGGCACGCTTCTGGGTCGCTCGCATGCCGCACTGGGTCAAGCCCGGGAATACGCGAATTTTTTCCCAGGCCCTCTGAGAGCTCCAATTCACACCCGGAACCACGGGAGAATGATCATGGAAAATCATCGAGGACGTCCTTCTCGACGTAGCTGTTCAGGACAGATTTGATCAGGGCCTGACCACTTTCCTGTTCATCATGAAAGACATGGTCCGCTCCTTCCTCACGCAGGCGATCTGCCTCTTCAGTGAACTTTGCCCGAGCGTAAACGAGAATCTCAGGATTCCTCTGTCGCGCCAGGCGCATTCCCGCGATCGCAGCATCCACATCGGGGAAAGTAAACGCGATGCCTCGAGCCCTTTCAACCCCGGCCATCTCAAGGGATTCTGGCTGCCGGGCATCCGCAAAGAGGCCCAACACACCCTTTCCCACCATTTCATGAACAGTGTCTGCATTAAGTTCCAAGATCAGTGCTCCAATATTACACTTCGCCAATGACTGCTGGAGAACTCTCCCCACTGGTCCGTAGCCACACACAATCACATGCCCGTTGAGGGCTTCCCGCTCCCCTTCCGGGGTGAGCTCCACGGGAGGCTTCGCCTTCCCCTCAAACCATCCACGCCGCTCCAGAACCGGAGCCATCCTTTCAGCAAGGCGCATAAGCCCGGGGACCAGCCCCATTCCAATTGCAGTAGATACCAGAAGAACCTGCTCCACCTCAGGCCAAGCATCGAATACACCGAAATCCGCGACCCGCTCAAAAAGAACCAGCGAAAACTCGCCTGTGCTGGCCAGTGCACCAGCTGCGAGAAGGCATGGGCGCAACCCCACACCCAGCCTCTTGGCTGCAAGAAACCCTGCTCCAAACTTAATGATCAGGATCACGAGAGTCGCACTAGAGATCAGGGCCCAGCTGGAAGCCACCTCTCCCAGATCGATCAGAAGACCGATAGAAACGAAAAAAATGGTCAGAAACAGGTCTCTGAATGGCAGGATATCGGCAAGGACACGGTGACTGTAAATCGACTCACTCACCACCAGCCCCGCCGCAAAGGCGCCTAGTGCAGCACTCAGATTGAGTTGAACCGCCCCGAAGGCAACGGCTGCGCAGAGACCCACCACGGTCACGGTAAAAAGCTCGCGGCTGCGGGTCCGCGCCACGGCATGCAGAATCTGGGGAATTCCATGCCGACTCAGGAACCAGCAGGCAGATAGAAACAGAATACCTTTCAACACTGCGACGCCGATCCCGGTTGCCATTCCACCATCACCCTGCCCGAGCAAGGGAGGCAGTATGATCATGAAGAAAATCACGAGGATATCCTGGAAAATGGCAACTCCGAGGGCCAACCGGGCAGCAGGACTATCCGCCATTCCGAGATCGTGAAAGGCCTTGATGCTAACAGCGGTGCTGGAGAGCGCGATCGCTACCCCGAGGGCAATCGCTACCGGAAAAGGAAATCCAAAGAGCACGCAAGCCCCTCCTGCCGCTATCCCCACGAGACCAACCTGAAGGCCTCCTCCCAGAAGCGCAACACGACGCAGGTGTTTAATTTCCTTGAACGAGAACTCGAGACCGAGGGTAAACAGGAGCAGGATAACCCCCAAGTCGGCCAACCGGTCGAGGTCACTGGAGTCCGCCCCGACCAAGTCAAGCAGCCCACTGTTGGCCAGAAGCACGCCGCACAGGAAATAGCCGACGAGAAGAGACTGACGAAAACGCTGAAGGACTAGCGATACGAGAACAACGCCCACCAGAACGAGCGTAAGCAGTCCGAAGAGGGGCGATATTTCGCCCGCACTGGACAGCGGTATAGCTCGGCAATTGAGCACAACCCACTGTGAACTGACTCTGGTAGCCTCTCAATCCCAAAGGAGGAAGGAAACAAACCAATTCCCCCCCCGTGATGCTCGCCCGCCCCAGGAGGTGAGCGTAACCGGCCTGCCTCTTACTTCTCCCCCAACGCCCCTACGATGACGCTCACATTATGACGGAACATCTCTTCGATGGAGCTGCCTCCGTCCGCAATGAGAGGCTCTCCCACCAAGACCCCCGCACCTTCAGCCACTGACCTGAGAATCTTAGGATTCGAGCGCTGCTCTGGGAAAAGCGCACGGACATTTTCTTTCCGGATGGCAGATACGACCTCCGCCAGAAACTTGGGAGAGTCAACGCGTTCCCGGTTAAGACCTTGGACGGCCAGCATCTTCCACTTGTGCTCGTTGCAGAAGTAGGCAAACGCAGCATGAGCGGTAGCAAGCGTCCGAGATTTCACGGGCACCTTTGCCAATTCGGTAGTGGCCCAACGTTGCAAGCTGGCCAGCTCCTTCCTCACCTCTGTGGCTCTCTTCTGGTAGAACCCAGCATTTTTTCCGTCAACTGCAGACAGCTCCTTGCGCACTCTGGTCGCAGCCCGCCGCCAGCAATCGATCGAATGCCACCAGTGAGGGTCAATCTCTTCATGCGCATGAGCATGCCCATCATGATCACAGAGGACCTCAGCCTTGAGCGTAGGCAGAGTCTCGCCGACCTCGATCACTTTTTGAGCACCGGCTGCATCTCGCAATTTGGGGAGATATGGCTCCAAGCCCTTCCCACAGACAAAATAAAGTTTTGCGCCCTGCGCCTGCCGCAGCTCCTTGGCACCCGGCTCAAATTTGTGCGGATCACCCCCCTTTCCCATTAAATCTACGACCTCCACCCGATCGCCTCCAACTTTCTCGACAAGGTCGCCAAGGAGGGGATGAAGCACCGCGACCTTGATTTGCGCTCCCACAATGGAACTCAGAGCCAGGAGCAGGACGAATTGGAGACGTAAGGTCAACATATCCACGAAATGGCCTAGCCCCACGCAAAGCGCAAGTAATTTGCATTAATTTCGGAGTCGCAACTTTGGAAATACTGGCCTTTCCTGTGGAAATAACGGCCTTACCTCCGCAGGACATTTTCCTGATCTTCTGCATCTGACACCTCTTTACCGTGATCCATTCCACCGCAGTCGTCTCACCCAAGGCCAAAATCGGGGATGAGGTAGAAATCGGGCCGTATTGCGTCATTGGTGACGAGGTCCAGATCGGCGCTCGGAGCCGCCTTCACTCTCACCTCGTCCTCGAGGGCCCTGTCACCATCGGAGAAGACAACGAGTTCTATCCCTTCTCTTCCATCGGGGCGCGGAGCCAGGACCTCAAATACAGTGGGGAGCCCACTTACGCGCAGATCGGCGACCGTAATACCTTTCGAGAGTTCGTCACCGTCCACCGCGGCACCTCCCCGGAGTCACCCACCCGTATCGGATCTGATAATAACTTTCTAGCCTACACCCATGTCGCACACGATGCGGTTGTGGGAGATCACTGCATTCTCTCTAACGCCGCCACTCTGGCAGGCCACGTGACTGTCGAGGACTACGTCATCCTCTCCGGGATGGCCGGCGTCCATCAGTTCTGCCGGGTGGGTGCCCACTCCATGATCGGAGGTTGCACTAAAATCGTACAGGATGTCCCTCCTTTCACCATCGCAGATGGAAACCCCGCCCAGATTCGTGGCCTCAACCTGATCGGCTTGCAACGCCGCGGCTTTGCTCCGGAAGATATCCGGGCACTCAAAACCGCCTATAAGACGCTCTTTCTTAAAAAAGGACTTAATCTCACGGCTCAGATCGAAACCCTCGAGAAGCTGGATTCTGGCAGTAATGACAAGGTCCGGCAGCTGTTAGGCTTTCTCGGCTCTTCCGAGAGAGGAATCGTCCGCTAGGCGTTAGAAAACGCATGGCCTGTGCCTCGCTCCATCGCTTCTTTTCGTAAAGTTCTTTCCATTCTGTTGATATTTTGAGATAGTTAAGCATAGAGCAACGTTCACCCATGTTGTCCGCCCTGACTTCACCCACCCGTTCGTCCGTATTGCCGAGGCCTCTGTTAGGAGCTCTTCTAGGAGCCCTCCTTTTGAGCTCGGTGACTGCTGTACCTCTCCCTGTCTCTCCGGATGGTTCTTCTTCCCCGGATAAATCGTTCACTGTTTCCGACACGGTTCCTGAACCAGGCTATTCTCTGCTGGGAGCCTGTATCGGCTGCGCGCTCCTGCTCCACCGCAGGCGTTCCGTGGATCTGGCAACCGCCCCCAGGGCGAGCCACGAACCACCGCGTGGACTCCGGAAGTTCTCATCGAGCCCCACCCGGGCTCCTCTCCGACGAAGAGCAGTGGCTTCTGGCCGACTCATCGACACCTCGGCCACCGGGCGGGCGTCCCTGCGACCCCTCCGTGCACGTTAAGGGTAACGCCATTCAGGCAGAGTGCCGCTGGAGGCGCTAAAAAGCTGCTGCAAAAGGCGAGCAGGTCTACCAAGCAAAAACGAGTGGAGGAGTGACAATGCGCACCTTTCCCCCCTCATTGTTCTCGCTCTCCTCAATGGCAGCTACTACCTCATTCTCAAACTCCACCACGATCTTGCCAATTTCCTCCTTGGTCGTATGGGAATACTGCCGGAAGACTCGTCCGGTCACAGGGTCACGCACTGCCTGATAGTGATCCTGGTCCTCATACTCAATAAACTCCCAGACTCCGGTGCGTCCCTTTACAGTCTGCCGCACCTTCGTCTTGGTCGGCTTACCCAGTGAAGCACTCACCTCCTCAATCGACATCCCGATAGCTACCTCATGGTTTGCTACCAACTCTCGGATGACCTTTTGGCGCTCATAAACTTTTTTCAGGTTTTCCACGAAGTCCTTGTCCTTGGATCCCAAAAATCTGGGAGACACCCAACCCAGCACCTGCCCGTGCGTCGCCGTTCCCCGAACCTTGTAAGCCTTCTCCGTCATCCCGACGAAGCTCACCTTGCTATCAGCCTTGAGAACGCCGAGCTTTCTCCCACCCTTCTTGGTCGCAAACACCGTTGCTGGCTTCACGACCAGAAATTCAATCTCCTTCTCCGTAAACTCCTCCGAGTAAACAACATCGGGATCACTGTTGAGTAGCGAGGACTTCGTTCGCGAATCGGCCGCATCGAGACCACTGGTCGAGAGCAGAAAACCCAGCAAGGGAAGAGACAAAAAAGGTTTCATGCTGATATCAGGCTAAACTCAGGGATTCCAAAGGAAAGTCCTTTTCGATGGGACGTAGATCCCCCACGGATAATTCAATCTGTTTGTTCCCCGAAGAACCCAAGGATCACCCATCCCAGCTATACTCGCCAAGATTCGCTTCGCCCCATTCGCTGCCGTTACCTTCCCGGGAGATATTCCCCACCCGGGATGACAGAAACAGAACATCCGCCTCCTTGTTCAAGGCAGGAGGTTGAAAATTCTGCCCAGCGGACTCAGAGGCTGATCGACCCCTAGCTGCGGCGGCGGCGGCGGAGAAGCGCAAGACCAGCGCAGCCCACCAAGCTGAAGGTGGAAGGCTCAGGCATAATGTTAAAGGTAGTCCAGAATGCTCCAGTTCCTTCAACGATACCATCCACGTCCACCCCATTCACTGTCAGGGTCACCGTCTCTCCCGTGGGGCCTCCGCCGGCAATGAACCCGGAGTTAAAGGCGGTGTCGTAGTTTCCAGTGGCATTGTAGTAGGTTCCTTCCTCGCTGGCCTCGAAGATGATTTGGCTCAACAAGCCAATCGTATCGTCATTGTTACCGAGTAGGTTGCCGGCGGTGTCAAATATTCCGAGTTCCGTGTCCCCCGCTGAATTGAACGTATTAATATCGATCAGATCGCCTGCCACACCCACAACACCCCAAGAAAGAGCGTTATCAGGACTATCGCCAACTACAGGATCCGGTTCCGCAAAATCAACTGCGCCGAGCGAAAAATCAAACGTTGCCGCGCCCCCTCCAAAGCCTTCAACGCTCAGGCAGTAGGTTCCTGCATCCAAAGCCGTGCGAACAGATTCTCCATTGAATCCATCAAGAAAGGCGAAAAGCACTACCTTACCCGATGCAGTGAGCTTCTGCTCGTCTTCGATCGCGCCCGTTTCCGAACTATCGAGCAAAAACGCATTAGGATCGGTGATCACCAAGTTCCTCGTGAAGAGTCACGATCTGGGTGGTGGTGATCTCAAACTGGAATACCTGCTCCGGACCGTTATATTCCCTGATAGCGGGCGAATAAAACGAAACATTATCCCCCCTACCATCACCTTGAACGGCAGCACTAACATTCCCGGCGACTGGAACCACAAGGGTATCCATCACACCAAGGTCGGTATCTACGACGATCGCTCCATGGAGGGGAGCAAAGCCTAACACGAGGACCGCTAGCGAAGAAAATGGGTTTCTCACCCTGCCTTCCTGGCAAGGCCCATCCTTGCCCCCAGATTTTTCGTTAGAAAATCACCTCTTTTTAACCATTATTCATACCAGTAGAACATTTGTGGATAGTTCCTCGGCTTTACAGGCCCATCCAAGCAAAGAACCTCATGAATAGCCACTCAGGAGGACAGCAGGAGTTTTAGTCGGCAATTTCTTCCTTAGCCGTATAGTCCCGCTGGAAGCATGCAGGGCGAACTCTCCAAAAAACTATTCAAAGCCGCTAAGGAAGTCATCCCCGGCGGAGTGAACTCTCCAGTCAGGGCCTTCCGCAACGTCGACGGAGATCCCTTCTTTGTCCGAAGAGCCAAGGGATGCCGGATTGAGGATGTCGATGGCCGTAGCCTGATTGACTACATTGGAACTTGGGGGCCCGCCATCCTGGGTCATGCCCCGACCGTTCTCACCAATACCGTGCACGAGGTTGCCAAGAATGGCCTCTCCTTTGGAATTCCCAACCCGTTCGAGGTGGAAATGGCCAAGGTCGTCTGCGAGTGGGTCCCCTCGGTCGAGAAGGTTCGCATGGTCAACTCAGGAACGGAGGCTACCATGTCCGCGATCCGGCTGGCCCGCGGATTCACAGGCCGGGACAAGATTATCAAATTTGAGGGGCATTACCATGGACACGTCGATTCCCTGCTTGTGGCAGCCGGATCAGGCGCTCTGACTCACGGCGAACCGGATTCCGCGGGTATTCCCCGGTCTCTCGCCGCGGAAACAATCACCCTTCCGTTCAATCTTCCTGAACGTGTGGAGGAGGTCTTTGCCAGGTGCGGCGAGGAGATCGCCGCGGTCATTCTTGAGCCCTACCCTGCCAATGCCGGTTTTGTTTTTCCGCAGCCCGGCTACCTGGCCCTTCTGCGCGAGCTGACCCACAAACACGGAACCCTCCTGATCTTTGACGAAGTCATGACAGGCTTTCGTCTTGCAAAAGGAGGAGTTCAAGAACTCTCAGGAATTACGCCAGACCTCTGCGCCCTCGGCAAGGTGATTGGAGGCGGCCTGCCGGTTGGGGCTTTCGGGGGCCGTAGAGACATTATGGACCATCTGGCCCCGGATGGCCCGGTCTACCAGGCCGGCACCCTCTCGGGAAACCCAGTCGCCATGGCTGCCGGACTGGCACAGCTGAAAGAGCTCGAAAAACAGAATGGCTATCGGAGGCTTGAAGAAATCGGGCAACGCTTCGAGGACGGCGTCCAAGGAATCATTAGCGACAAAGGGCTGCCCTACCGCTTCAACCGGGCGGGATCCATGTGGTGCCTCTACTTCGGTGACGCCGAGATTATCAACGTTGATTCCGTGCAGGAAGGGGACTTCGAGGCCTTTCGGAAATTCTTCTGGTCCTGCCTCGAGCGCGGAGTCTATCTCGCTCCCAGTCCTTACGAGACTGGATTTCTGTCCCTCGCTCACACCGAGAGCGATATTGATGAGACCCTCGGTATCTTTGCAGAGTGCCTGGCTTGAAAGCCGCCGGTCTTCCCCGCCCCTAGGCCAAGGCGGCCAGCTTTTCCTTCAGCGCATCCACTGTTACTCCCTTGGTGCCAATCATCGTTTCGACGACTTCACCTCCCTTGAAGAAGGCAATCGTGGGGAGAGACTGGATGTTAAAGGTGCGAGCCAGCTCCTGCTGACTATCGACATCAACCTTCCCTACCTTGGCGCTACCCTCGGTATCCGAGGCCACCGCATCGACGAGAGGTCCAATCATCTTACAGGGACCACACCACTCTGCCCAGAAATCAACCAGCACAGGCAGTTCGGCCTGCAGGACTTCTGCGTCAAAATTGTCGCTAGTGAATTGAAGAGCCATATAAGGAAATAAATAAAATTGTCTTCGGGCAGCGCCTTCACGCAAGGCGCTTCCTGACAGATATGTCTACCTTCCTGAAATTAGGAAGGCGAGCCACCCGTAGCGATCAAAAGATAGAGGACGATCGCGGCGACTACTGTTGTGACGATGGGAAAAGCCATGGTGATAATTATTATAGGAGAGACTCCCAACCTTTCTTGTTGTTTACTGGGTCGTCCGTTTTGACCCATTGGCTGGTAGTCATAATTTGCAGCCCGAGAACCGAAAGGGCTAGGACGAAGGCAACAATGGAAAGAATGTCAGACACCTTGTCTGATCCTTCCTCTTCCTCGGCGCCAGAGGTTTGCAGTGAGGGAGGTCCAGCAGATAAGGCCGTTGGAGCCCCCAACGCCTGAGTCGCACTGCCAAGCTGCACTGTTGCCTTGGGCAGCTCTTGAGTCGCGTCCGAATCGCCCGCCAGCGGCTGGGTCTTGAGAGGAGTAGTCTTGGGGGCAACGCTTGCTCCCGGGGCCTTCAACTGCACGGTGGGCGCGGGAGCCGACGGCGCAGAAGGAGCGGCCGCGCCGGACGCGGGCTTGAGCGGAATCGTAGGAGCCGGTGCAGGCGCACTAGGTGCACCACCAGCAGGCTTCAGTGGAATCGTCGGCGCTGGTGCTCCGGGGGCGTTGGCCGCCTTCTTCTCAGAAGGGTCGGGAGCTTTCTTATCGTCTTCACTCATGGCGCGTATTCTTGAGATTTTGGCGTGGGCCGGTCAAAGGATGCCGGCAGTTGCGGGTTGACGGGATTTAAGGGAAGCCGGCCATGGGGTGTCAAACCCTCAAGCGGAAAATAAGGCCCTAATTTCACCAGAAGGCATATTTGAACCGAATTTGGCCCAAATCTACTCCTTTGGGGCGAGCGACCCTTCACTAAACTGCAACATTTTCGAAACACCCCACTTTTGTGTCGTAAGGAAGAGTTCCCCGTCCATACAGGAAGAGTTGTGAGTCAACTAACCCATCTTACAGGATCTCCTTCGCCTGACCGGAGAGCCTTTCTGCGGCAGTCCGGATGGACTGCGGGCTTCCTTGGCCTCGGTCGCTACCTCCAAGCGAACGAAGCCTCTCCTGCTTCCAAGAGGATCATTCAACCCTATGGCCCTCTCGTCCGCGACAAGGCTGGCCTCCTCGATCTTCCAAGGAATTTCAGTTACGATGTGATTTCCCGAAGCGGCACTCAGATGGCGGACGGATTGAGGGTCCCGGGCAAGTTTGACGACATGGCAGCCTTTCCGGGAGACAACGGCAGGATCATTCTAATCCGTAATCACGAAGTTGCCCTCGATCAACCCACCTTTGGCCCCTTTTTAAAAAAGGAGGTTCCTTCTCATCTCGACAGCAACCTTCTCTACGATGCCGGAAGGAACAACGAGACACCCCACCTTGG
>PBTP01000108.1 GCA_002729275.1 Roseibacillus sp.
CGCGTAAGCCTTCTTGATCTCCGATTCCTTTTCCTCCGGGATCACCATGTCCACGATTCCGATCGAGCACCCGGAACGGGTAGCTTCCTCGAAACCAAGATTCTTGAGATTATCGAGCGTTGTGACTGTCCCCGATTGCCCGGCCACCTGATAGCAGCGCCAGATGATGTCTCCGATCTGCTTCTTACCAACGGTCTGGTTGATGAATCCGAGACCTTCTGGCCAGATTTCGTTGAAGCGGACTCGTCCGGGAGAGGTGACAAGCATCTTACTCTCCTTATCTCCNAAAATTGTATCCTTTCCGTAGTCCGGATTACGAACCCTGATCCAGTCGTGCCGGCTGACCTTCCGAGACGAGAGAGCGTAGTCCACCTCGCTGGGGCTTTCGAAAGTCGGGACCCTGTCCTCAGGTCCGGGCTGCGAATTGGGCCGNGTGTAGGTAAGGTAGTATGTTCCCAGAATGATATCCTGCGAGGGCGTGGTGATCGGTCGACCACTCGCCGGAGAGAAGATATTGTTAGGAGCCAGCATGAGTTGCCGGGCTTCCAGCTGCGCTTCNACNGAAAGAGGAACGTGCACCGCCATCTGGTCGCCATCAAAGTCAGCGTTGTAGGCTGAGCATGTGAGAGGGTGCAACCGGATCGCCGATCCCTCGATCAGCACTGGTTCGAAGGCTTGAATTGAGAGACGGTGAAGAGTTGGAGCCCGGTTCAACATCACCGGATGCCCTTTGGTAACTTCCTCAAGAATGTCCCACACATCCGTGGTCTTGCGATCGATCATCTTCTTCGCTGAGCGCACGGTATGACAGTGCCCCAGCTCTTTCAGACGACGGATGATGAAGGGCTCAAAGAGAGCCAGCGCCATCTTCTTAGGCAAACCGCACTGATGCATCTTGAGCTCAGGCCCAATCACGATCACGGAACGGCCAGAGTAATCCACCCGCTTTCCAAGCAGGTTCTGGCGGAAACGCCCTCCTTTGCCCTTAAGCATGTCAGAGAGAGATTTGAGGGGACGATTACCCGCACCCGTTACCGCCCGACCATGTCGGCCATTATCGAACAGGGCATCCACTGCCTCCTGCAGCATTCTCTTCTCGTTGCGGATAATCACCTCAGGCGTTTTCAGCTGAAGAAGATTCTTCAGACGATTATTCCGGTTGATGACCCTCCGGTAGAGATCGTTCAGGTCCGACGTAGCAAAGCGGCCACCCTCCAAGGGTACGAGTGGTCGCAGATCTGGTGGAATGACAGGCAAGACCGTCATGATCATCCATTCGGGGCGGGAATTGGAGTCCCTGAAGCCTCCAGCAAGCCTGAGCCGTTTGGCCAGCTTCTTGCGGGTCTGCTTTGAGCGGGTGTTCTCCATCGCTTCCTCAAGCTCCACAATGATATCATCGAGAACACACTGGCTGAGGAGATCACGAATGGCCTCAGCTCCCATGGCAGCCCGGAAACTGCCCTCGCCATAATCCTCTTCGGCGTCACGCAGGTCGGACTCTGGGAGTAACTGCCCACGCTCAAGCGGAGTTTTCCCAGGATCAGTCACCATATAATCTTCGTAATAGATCACCCGCTCTAGATCGCGCGCGCTCATATCAAGCATAAGACCAATACGACTGGGCATGCACTTATAGAACCAGATGTGGGTCACCGGCACTGCGAGCTCGATATGACCCATCCGCTCACGACGCACACGGGACAAAGTGACCTCCACCCCACAACGGTCACATATGACGCCCTTGTGCTTGATCCTCTTATATTTTCCACAGGCGCACTCCCAGTCACGGGTCGGCCCGAAGATTCTCTCGCAAAAGAGNCCACCCTTCTCAGGCTTGAACGTCCTGTAGTTAATCGTCTCAGGATTCTTCACCTCACCCCGGCTCCATGACCGGATTACATCCGGAGAAGAGACCGTTATGGATACCTGGTCAAAGGCTTCAGATTTCTCGTCTACCCCGTAGAGCTCACGCAGATTGGTTTCAACACTCATTATTTTGTAAAATTGCTGTTTTCAGTTTCGTGCCTTGGGTTCAGAGGGTGAGGTCATCAAGATTGAAGTCTCCGCCATCAGCAACCTGCGCACCACGGCGACCGGGTCGCACATCAAGCCCGAGAGATTGCATTTCCTTAATCAACACATTGAAGGATTCCGGTGTGCCGGCTTCGAGAGTATTATCTCCCTTAACGATGGCCTCGTAAATCCGAGTCCTGCCCTGCACGTCATCGGACTTCACGGTCAACAGTTCCTGAAGTGTGTAAGCCGCGCCGTAAGCTTCGAGGGCCCAGACCTCCATCTCGCCGAATCGCTGGCCTCCATACTGTGCCTTTCCGCCCAACGGCTGCTGGGTGACAAGGCTGTAGGGGCCGACCGCCCGGGCGTGGATCTTATCGGCCACAAGGTGGCCGAGTTTCAGCATGTAAATCTGACCAACCACTACTGGCTGATCGATTGCATCACCGGTCCTTCCATCAAAGAGATAGCTCTTTCCTCCGGTGGAGCCGTCCTTACCATCCCCAATCCAGGTAAAGCCGGGACCAGGCTTTTCATCAGGTTTTCTTTCACGGGCTTTCTCCGTGCCATCGCCAACCATTTTCGTTCCATCAACCTTCTTGGCTTCGGACATGTATTCCCAGATCTTATCTTCCGGAATTCCATCGAAAATAGGGGTGGCCACCGTAAACCCAAGGGCCTTGGCCGCAACTCCGAGGTGAGTCTCAAGAACCTGACCAACATTCATCCTTGAAGGCACCCCGAGAGGATTAAGGCAGATATCAACAGGAGTTCCGTCGTTAAGATACGGCATGTCCATTTCGGGAACGATCACAGCGACCACTCCCTTGTTTCCGTGACGCCCTGCCATCTTGTCCCCAACGGAAAGCTTCCGCTTTGCACTGACAAAGACTTTGACCTCCTTGATGACGCCAGGATCAATTTCGTCGCCACTTTCGATCTGGTCAAGGCGCCGCTCACGATCAGCATCAAGCTCTCCAAATCGACCTTCGAAGGAGCTGATGATCTCGAGGATCTTGTTCCGGATCGGACTGGGGTCGATTTCGATATGATCGTAGACGGCGGCCAGTTTCCGAAGCAGCGTCTTGGTGATCTTGCGGTTGGCGGGGATAATGATTTCTCCACTCTGAGCGTTAACGACGTCCAAGGGTATTTTCTCTCCAAGCAGAATGTCAGAGAGCTTTTCGGTCAGCTGGTCCGTGAGCTGATCCTTCTTCTTCTTATAATCGTCATTGATCTTCTTCAGCTGCTTCTTCATCTCAGCTGGGTTGACCTCTTCCGAGCGCCTACGGGCCATTCCGTGAGTCGCAATACGAATGTCCTGAACGATACCCGTGCAGCCCGAGGGCACCCGGAGGGAAGTATCCTTCACATCAGCAGCCTTTTCTCCAAAGATCGCGCGAAGAAGACGCTCTTCAGGAGCTAGCTCGGTTTCGCTCTTGGGAGTGATTTTTCCGACCAGAATATCACCAGGTCTCACTTCTGCACCAACTCGGACGATTCCGTCATGGTCGAGGTTCTTGAGTGCTTCTTCCCCAACGTTGGGAATATCCCGGGTGATTTCCTCAGGACCTAACTTGGTATCCCGAGCCGCAACTTCAAACTCACTGATGTGAATCGAGGTATACACGTCCTCCTTGACCAGACGTTCCGAAATGACGATCGCGTCCTCAAAGTTGTAGCCATTCCAAGGCATGAAGGCGACAAGCACGTTTCGCCCNAGAGCCAGTTCCCCATCGTCGGTGTTCGGCCCATCGGCTATGATCTGACCGTTCTTAATTTTGTCTCCGGACCTGATCAGCGGCTTCTGGTTGATGCAGGTTCCTGCATTCGAACGCATGAACTTTCTNAGGGGGTAGACATAGATCCCCTTNTCCGGCTTGGTCTTGACCGATTCCGGCTCGCTGAGAAAGCGTTCGTCCGAAACAGGCAAGGTGCCGTCCTTGGTCGTAACAATGTATTCCGCTGTTGCGGCTGCAACTACGCCATCGGCCTCCGAAACGATTACGGATCGTGAATCCCGAGCCGCTTTTTCCTCCAGACCGGTGCCCACAAAGGGAGCCTCTGAAACCAACAGTGGCACTCCCTGGCGTTGCATGTTCGATCCCATGAGAGCCCGGTTCGCATCGTCATGCTCCAGGAAGGGGATCATTCCTGCCGCCACCGAGACAAGCTGCTTCGGAGAAACATCCATGTAGTCAACCTTTTCAGGTTCCATCTCGAGGAATTCACCCCGTTCACGTGCGGTAACACGCTTGTTTGCGAAGGTCCCATCCTTGTTGATGGGGTTGTTGGCCTGAGCGATGATGAATGTCTCCTCCTGATCCGCGGTAACGTATTCGATCTGGTTGCTGACCTTCCCCTTTTTCACCTTGCGGTANGGTGTTTCAATGAATCCAAATTCATTGATCCGCGCATAGGTGCACATCGAGTTAATCAGTCCAATGTTAGGTCCCTCTGGAGTCTCAATCGGGCAGATTCTCCCGTAGTGCGAGGGGTGCACATCCCGCACCTCAAACCCAGCGCGATCACGGTTAAGACCGCCAGGTCCGAGGGCCGAAAGACGCCTCTTGTGAGTAAGCTCAGCCAGCGGNTTGGTCTGGTCCATGAACTGGCTCAACTGACTCCGTCCGAAGAAATCACGCACGACCGCACTGAGGGCCTTGGGGTTGATCAGCTTCTGAGGCGTCATCCCTTCGATGTTCACATCAAAAAGGGTCATCCGCTCCTTCACGAGGCGCTCCGTTCTGGCAAGTCCAACTCGGCACTGGTTGGCAAGAAGCTCGCCAACAGCCCGAACACGCCGGCTTCCAAGGTGATCAATGTCGTCGATAGTGCCATCTCCCTTCTTGAGATTGAGAAGATACTTCACCGCNTTGAGAAAATCCTCTGCCACCATGATTCGTTCCGAAGAATCGACATCAATCTTAAGCTTCTGGTTGATCTTGTAGCGACCGACCCGTGTGAGATCATACTTCTTGGGATCGAAGAAAAGACGCTTCAGCAGAGCTCTGGCGTTCGCCGCAGTTGGCGGATCTCCCGGGCGCAGCTTCTTGTAGATATCTTTCAGTGCGCTTTCTTCATTATCAGCCGGGTCCTTCCGGAGAGACTTGAGAAGAATTTCATCATCCCGGGAGTCAACCACTTCGATCGTCTTGATCTTAAGAGCCAGCAACTGTCGCACCACCCCGATCGTCAGAGGGTCGTAGGCGCGAGCCACGACGAGGTCTCCATCCTTGATGTCCTCGAAGAGCACCATTGGACTGAGCTCCTCCTCATCCATTGACTCACTGAGCTTCAGCTTCTTAACCTTGTAAAACTGCTCGATGAGTTCCCGCTCACTGGGATAGCCAAGCGCCCGTAAAAAGGTGGTTGCAAGGAACTTACGACGACGACGGCGGCGGTCGAGGTANACGTAAAGAAGGTCATTGGTATCAAACTGGACCTCCAGCCAGGAACCACGGTCCGGAATAATGCGGAAAGAGTGAAGAATCTTGCCGTTCAGGTGAACGGACTTCTCGAAGCAAATACCCGGGGAGCGATGAAGCTGGGAGACGATGACCCGCTCNGCCCCGTTAATCACGAAAGTCCCTCGGCGGGTCATCATGGGCAATTCTCCCATGTATACCCGCTCTTTCTTGGTTCCGGTTTCGTCCTTGAGCTTGAACGTCACGTAGAGCGCCGCGCTAAAGGTCTCCCCGGTGCGAAGAGCCTCCAGAGCCGTGATCTTGGACTCCTCGATATCGTAAGCGATGAAATCCAGCTCAATGGTCTCATCATAACTGGTAATCGGGAAAACCTCCTTGAAAACAGCCTGCAGACCGGTCTCCGTCCGCTGGGACGGTGCGATGTCCTGCTGGAGAAAGTCCTCGTAGGATTTACTTTGAACCTCGATGAGGTTGGGCGGTTCAATAACTTCTTCGATGTTTCCGAAGTAACGACGGTCGGCCATGGTGGTCTTTCTCGTTGATGGGATGGCGCCATCCTTGGAGGATGACGATTTTCTATGTTGTCGGCAGAAACCCTTCCTCTCCACCCTGCTGTCGCAGGGCTTCAGGGATTCGGGCTTCCCAAATGTTCATGATTCCGGAACTTCTGCTCCGACTTCAGGCTCCTTCCCTTGCGATTTCGTGGAAGTTGAACCTGAAGTCGAACCAGGCGGTTCTGCCGGGGCCCGATCAAGGACCCCGGCAGAAAAAAGCCGGTTACTTCAGTTCGACCGTGGCGCCAGCCTCTTCGAGCTTGGACTTGGCAGCCTCGGCGTCGTCCTTGGAAGCACCCTCCAGCACATTGACCGGGGCACTCTCGACGAGCTTCTTGGCGTCGGCGAGTCCCAGCCCGCTGGCAACTTCACGCACGGCCTTGATGACCTGGATCTTGTTGCCCCCGGCGCTCTCGAGAGACACGTCGAAACTTGTTTTCTCTTCTGCTGCCTCAGCTTCTGCTGGTGCAGCAACCGCGACAGCGGCAGCGGGAGCAGCGGCGCTTACGCCCCAGTCCTCCTCCAGTTTTTTAACCAACTCGGAAGCTTCCAGAACGGTAAGCTTGCCGAGTTCTTCTGCGATTGTATTGATATCAGCCATTGTATTTTTATTTTCGGTATCGTCGTTTACGGAGCTCCGTGTCGTTTCAGACCGCCAGCCGGCGGCCCGACGAGGAACCATCTGTGTTTACAAGCCTCCACCACCTGCGCGGCTTCGACTATCCCTTCAAATTGTTTGTTATCAGTATGTTAGTTGTTGAAAGTGGACTTCTTCGCCTTCCAAAATCTTAGTTATCTTCATCATACTTCGCCTTGAGCACTCGGGCAAGGGCGGCTCCCGGCTCATTCAGAACCCGGGCCAGCATGGAGGCTGGCTGATTGATGACTCCCAACAAAGTTGCGAGGAGAACCTCACGTGGCGGAAGATCAGCAAGAGCCATGATTTGTGCCTCGTCAAGGGGGTCCCCATCGAGGAGCCCACCTTTTACCTCAGGCTTCTTAAATTCCTTCTGGAAGTTCTTAACGGATTTTGCGGCTCCGCAGACATCCTCAGTTCCAGTGATGAACGCCGTCTGCCCCTGCAAGGCTTCCTCCAGGTTAGGCATCCCTGCGGATTCGAGGGCGCGCTTCATGTGACTGTTCTTTGCCACATGACACTCAGCCCCACCCTCGCTCAGGCGATTCCGAAGCTCGTCGAACTGAGGCACCGTCATACCGGTGTAGTCCACTACGAGCAGAAAGGGTGAGTCATTTACCCTACTCAGTAACTCATCGACGATAATCTGTTTGTCAGGATTCATGCTCTTATTCGGTAGTAGCTGCGGTGTTCTCCAGCCTCAGGCCTGGCAGCATCGTCGCTGCGATGGTGATGTTCTCGATATAATTTCCCTTGGCTGAAGCCGGCTTTGCCTTGACGACACTCTCGATGAGAGCTTCAGCATTCTCCGTCAACTGGTCCTCTGAGAATGAGACTTTCCCGATGCCCGCGGAGATATTTGCATTCTTATCGAGCTTATAATCTACCTTACCTGCCTTCACGGCTTTCACCGCGCCTGCTGTGTCATCTGTAACAGTGCCGGTTTTAGGGTTGGGCATGAGTCCCCGAGGGCCCAACACGCGGGCGATCTTTCTTACCTCGCCCATCGCATCAGGTGTGGCCACCGCCGCATCAAAATCGGTGAAGCCATCCTGAACCTTCTTAATCATGTCCTCAAAGCCTACGTGGTCTGCTCCTGCTTCGGTGGCGGCCTTCGCAGCATCTCCCTGAGCGAAGACCACAACCCGGACGTTTCTTCCTGTCCCGTGGGGAAGGCTTACACTGCCCCGAACCATCTGATCACTTTTCTTCGCGTCCACCCCAATCCGAAACGAAAGGGTTACAGTGGGGTCAAACTTTGGGGCCGGGAACTTTTTAAGCGTTTCCACAGCCTCCGCGAGAGCGTAGGGGCGATCTTCGACCACCTCAGCGGCCTTCTCGTATCTTTTACTTCGTTTTTTTGCCATTGGCTTATTTGCAGTTCAAGCGGACCTGTCTGGATCCTCCTGCGGTTGTCTGTCTTTTCTTCTTTTGGGAAAATCTCCTGATCCTGCTCGTTTCACATTCCCTCGACCTCGAGGCCCATCTGCATGGCTGTGCCGGCAAGAATTTTAGCGGCCTGCTCGGGATCGTTTGTGTTCAGATCTGGCAGCTTCACCTTCACCACTTCCATCAGCTTCTCCTTAGTAATCTTGCCTACCTTCTCCTTGTTAGGCTCTCCAGACCCGGACGCGATATTCGCCGCTTTTTTAAGCAGAACCGCCGCAGGGGGCTGCTTAGTGACGAAATCAAAGCTACTATCCGCGTAAACGGTGATGATGGTGGGAAGGAGATCCCCAGCCTGTTGCTGCGTGGCCGCATTAAAATCCTTACAGAACTGCATGATGTTCACTCCTGCCTGACCCAGAGCGGGACCAACCGGAGGTGAAGGATTTGCCTGTCCTGCCAAGATCTGAAGCTTGAGAGTGCCTTTGACTTCTTTTGCCATGGGATGAGTGATGTCTGAATGTGAATGTTTTGACTACTTGCGTGAATAGCGCCCTTACCTTGGTCCGGCCGCCATCCGCGGACAAACAGTCCTAGCCGGGCTCGACCTGCCAGAATTCTAATTCTACCGGTGTCGAGCGCCCAAAAATCGTGACCGCTACGCGGAGTTTGCCCTTTTCCTCGTCGATCTCTTCCACCACCCCGTTCTGGCTCTCGAAGGGGCCATCAGCCACCTTGACTGTGTCACCAACTTCGAAGCTGATCGCAGGCCGAACGCTATCTTCCCGCTCCTTGATCTGGGCAAGCATACTCTCAACCTCGCGTTGGCGCATTGGAATCGGCTGGTCCTTGGTCCCTGCAAAACCAATCACACCATCCATTTCCTTGACGAAATACCACGTATCCTCAACCAGTCTGTTATCCTCGGTGAAGAGGCTCATGTTAACAATAATGTAACCTGGATAAAATTTACGCTTGGTCTCCGTCTTTTTACCGCGGCGCACTTCAGACACCATCTCGGTAGGGACAAGAACTTCAAAAATCTTGTCCTTGAGCTCTTCCTGCTCGGTCAGGGCGCGGAGCCTCTTGGCGACTTTCTGCTCCTGCCCGGAGAGAACGTGCACTACGTACCACTGCTGCTTGGATGGGGGAATAGTAGGCATTGGGTCAGTCTCGTCCAATCTGCGTGAGGGCATCAACAACTTCGCGGTGCACCAGATCCCAGAGCCCCACGTAGGCAGCTAGCAGAAGAATAGCGATCAGGATGACCACTGTGGAATCAACGAGCTCCTTGTATTTCTTAAAGCCCTTGACCTTGGGATCCGGATCCCAGGGCCAGGAGGCCTTGCGAAGCTCTCCCTTTACTTCGCCGACGAAGGTGGAAGTTTTCTGAGGAAGCCTTTTGAGGGATTTAAGCATGATGGATGATTACCGGGGAGAGAGCTGGCAGGACAGGCGAGACTCGAACTCACAACCCTCGGTTTTGGAAACCGATGCTCTACCAATTGAGCTACTGTCCTTTTGGCGCGTCAGGGGCACCCCAGCAAGACGCCCGAGTGCCCCTTTGGTAAAATCGGTTTTAATTTCGTTATCGTGGAAGCGTTATTTAACGATCTTGGCGACCCGGCCGGCACCGACCGTACGACCACCCTCCCGGATGGCGAAACGCATGGTCTCCTCCATCGCGATGGGAGTGATCAGCTGAACATTCACAGTGATATTGTCACCGGGCATCACCATGTCCACCCCGTCGGGGAGCGAAATGCTGCCAGTCACGTCAGTAGTCCGGAAGTAGAACTGCGGGCGGTAATTGCTGAAGAAGGGAGTGTGCCGCCCTCCCTCATCCTTGGACAGAACATAGACTTCAGCTTCAAAGTCAGTGTGAGGTTTCACCGAGCCGGGCTTGGCGATCACCTGTCCACGCTCGATCTCCTCCTTCTTGACGCCCCGCACAAGCAGGCCGACGTTGTCCCCCGCGCGCCCTTCATCGAGCAGCTTGCGGAACATTTCGATGTCCGTGATCGTGGTTTTCTGGGTGTCCTTGATCCCGATGATCTCGACCTCTTCCATCTTTTTGATGATTCCCCGCTCCACCCGACCGGTTGCTACTGTTCCTCGGCCTTCAATGGAGAACACGTCCTCGACCGGCATCAGGAAGTCCTTGTCGATGGGCCGCTCTGGCTCCGGAATGTAGGAGTCCACTGCTTCCATAAGCTTAAGGATCGACTCTCTATGTCCAGCGTCACCTTCAATCGCCTTGAGCGCTGAGCCCTTCACGATCGGAATATCGTCACCAGGGAATTCATATTGCCCAAGCAGTTCGCGAATCTCCATTTCAACGAGCTCAAGAAGCTCTTCGTCATCAACCTGGTCGGTCTTGTTCAGGTAGACACAGATCGCTGGAACACCCACCTGCCGCGCAAGTAGAATGTGCTCTCTGGTCTGGGGCATTGGCCCATCAGCAGCAGACACAACGAGAATCGCTCCGTCCATCTGGGCTGCACCCGTAATCATGTTCTTCACGTAGTCGGCGTGCCCCGGGCAGTCGACGTGCGCGTAGTGACGATTCTCTGTTTCGTACTCAACGTGTGCTGTCGAGATAGTAATACCCCGCTCTTTCTCTTCCGGTGCGGCATCGATTTCGTCGTAAGCCTTGACGTCCCCGCCCCCCATTTTTTCCGCGAGGACCATCGTAATGGCAGCGGTGAGGGTGGTTTTTCCATGGTCGACGTGACCGATCGTGCCGACGTTCACGTGAGGCTTGGTCCGTTCAAACTGTTCTTTGGCCATATGCTTGCTTCCTGTGGATCTTTTATTCTCTTCGCGCAAAGCTCATGGCGGGAATTGAACCCGCGACCTCGTCCTTACCAAGGACGCGCTCTACCCCTGAGCTACATGAGCGAGGTATTTTGCTTCCTGTGACGCGTGGACAGTTCACCCCAAGAGATAGGTTTAAATGCCCCAGAAGGAAATGGCCAGCGCCGCCGAAAGCGGGCGGAACCTATCAAAGCCCTCTACGCTGTCAAAAAAAAAGTAGAATGGAAAGAAATTCGTCAAAAACACCCCAAATCACGGCATTCATGCAACATCGCTCCCTGCGGGCCCAAAGCTCGGCCCCCCAAAAGCCTCACTGAGAGTCCGTTTCCTCAATAATCCCCTCCATTTCAGGGCCTTTATCGGCCCCCGGATGTAGTTCATCAACCCGTTTTACCTCTATCGCCTTACCACTTTTTTCATCCACTCCTACGATCACCCCACAAATTCGTACCGGCCCTTTAGCTACGGGAAACCTTGTCGGCATTCCGGTCCGTAACCGCCATACCACGGATGCTATCTCGCGGCCGAGGACCGACTCGGCAGGCCCGCACATCCCTGCGTCCGTCAAATAAGCCGTTCCCCCGGGAAAAATTTGCTCATCGGAAGTCTGGACGTGGGTGTGGGTTCCCACAACCAGAGAAACTTTCCCGTCCATGGCCCGGCCCATTGCAATTTTCTCGCTGGTCGCTTCAGCGTGAAAATCGAGCATAATGACGCTAACTCCCTCTGCCCGCATCGCTTCGACGGCCCTCTCAACCCCCTCCAGCGGACTTTCCAGCGGAGGATTCATGAATACCCTGCCCTGTGCGTTGATCACTCCTATTTTACCTTTCGGCGTCTCAAGGACCACGCTCCCTGAACCGGGAGCCCCCTTGGGATAGTTAACCGGTCGGAGCAGCCGAGGTTCCGTGGGGAAATAATCCACAATCTCCCTCTGATCCCAGACATGGTCCCCAGTCGTGATCACCGCCGCGCCTGCTCGAAGAAGATCAATGGAAATCTTCGAGGTGATTCCCCGGCCCCCTGCCGCATTTTCACCATTAACAACGATAAAATCGATACTCTCTTCCTCCTTAAGAGCGGCAAGCCGGGCTATGACCGCCTTCCGACCGGGTTCACCGACGATGTCGCCCAAAAACAGGATCCTGATCATTTTGATAAATCTATGGTATAAAGCACCCAGCCGGCAGCCACCTGCAGAAGTCAATCAGGTCCCGGCCGGACGACAACAGGATTTACTCATCCCCATGCCAAGCCGCCTGCGGAAGCCCTCTATTCTCTGCTCCCTTGGAGCAGCTCTGGTCATTGGCTGCATCTACCTCTGGCTCCAGAGATCTTCGGGGCCCGCTGACCACCCTTCTGTCCCAGATCCAGATCCCAGACTCGCAAATCTTGGCAAAGCTCCAGACTGGAATGCCTTGAAACAATACGACGGGGTCTTGTCCAGGGATGAATTCGATACCGCCCTGCAGGACATTTACCTCCTCGGGCCTAACAGGCATTTCGATATTACCAATGAAGGGGTCAGGGCAGCCTCAACCATGTCACAACACGTACCTCGAGTCGCTTTTGCGCAGGGGAAAAGACGGTCCCCGCCCCCTCGCTACTGGCGATCGGCATCCGAGCTTCCTCCGGCTCCGGAAGGACGACCACTCAATGGAGTTCGGATCGCAATCGACCCGGGTCACATCGGAGGAGAGTGGGCCCGGATGGAGGAACGATGGTATCAAATTGACGAAACAACACCTGTCACGGAGGGAGACATGACTCTCCTTACGGCTAAGCTTCTAGCTCCCGGTCTGGAGTCACTCGGGGCGACCGTCACCCTGGTGCGATCGAGCCGGAATCCGGTCACTGAACTGCGTCCCGGTGACCTCCAGAATTATGCGGGAAGGCTGCTCAGTGGAGCACCGGAAGAGAAGATCGTCTCGCTCTCAGAGCGAATGTTCTACCGCACCGCAGAGATCCGGGCCCGCGCCTCCCTGGTCAACAATACCATCAGGCCCGACATTGTTCTTTGCCTTCACTTCAATGCAGAAGATTGGGGGCCCCACCCAGAGAAGCCACGATTTTCACCCCGGAACCATTTCCACATCATTCTTCATGGCGCGTATCTCGACAGTGAGATCGCTCATGAAGACGAGCGCTTCGAATTGATGCATAAGATTTTCCAAGGCACACACGAGGAGGAAGCCGCTCTTGCCGGAGTGCTGGCCTCCTCCTTCCTCGAGGCAACAGGACTTCCCGCCTATCTCTACAGTATCGGCAGACCCACAAAACGGGTGGGGCCGGCTTTATGGGCCCGCAATCTTCTCGCTAATCGTCTGTACCAATGCCCGGTTCTCTTCTTTGAGCCCTACGTCATGAACAACCAGGAAGTCTACGAACGTATCCAATCGGGAGACTATGAGGGCAAGCGTGAGGTAGCTGGCTCGATAAAAAAATCGATCTACCGGGAATATCGGGACGCCATTCTCATCGGCCTGAAAACTTACTATGAATCCCGGAGAGCCTCAGAATGAAGCCGACTTCCGCTGCAGCGGGTTCCGACTTCCCTGCCCTCACAAGGGTAGCTAAAGTGCTCCCCGTCGCGTATGATAGATCATCTTCTTATCGCCGGCTGTGGCTACCTTGGTGAAGAAATAGCCCGGCTCGCAACCAACTCAGGCTTGCAGGTCACCCGTCTATCCAAGTCCGGGGAAAACGGCTCATTGGCGTGCGACCTCTCACTGCCCTCTGACCTCACAGGACTGCGATCCCAAATTTCTCCCCCCTCCTCGATCATGTTCACAGCCTCCTCGGGCAGGGGGGGCGTGGAAGCCTACCGCAGCGTCTTTCTTGAAGGCACCCGCAACCTCTCCAAGACATTCCCTGATTCACGTCTTTTGTTTACCTCGAGCACGTCAGTCTACCACCAGACGGACGGATCACTGGTCACAGAGGAATCATCTACTGAACCCGAAAGGGAGACGGGCGAGATTCTTCTGGAGGCCGAATCTCAAGTTCTCTCTGAAAACGGAACAGTGGCACGCTTGGCCGGAATTTATGGACCGGGACGCAGCGCTATTCTTCGCAGCCTGTTCCGTGGCGATGCCGTCATCGAGGAGGATGGCAGGCGCTTCCTCAATCAAATTCATCGCGATGACGCCTCCACGGCTTTGCTCCACCTGCTAACCTGCCCGGAGTCCGCAGGCCAGATCTACAACGTCTGTGATTCCTCCCCTCTTCACCAAGGGGACTGTTATTATGCGCTTGCTGCTCTCTTTGACCTGACGCCGCCACCGAATGGCCCGAAGCCGCAAAATCGCAAAAGAGCGTGGACGCACAAACGGGTAAGCAATGAAAAATTACGGGGCACTGGTTGGGAGCCCACCTACCCGTCCTTCATCGACGCTGCCGACGCTATTGGTTCCACACTCTGATTCCAGTCGGGACATCCCTCCAAGCCGCAGAATCTCACCCCGGCCTAGCGCCAACGATACTTGCGGATACCATCGGCAATCGCCCGCGCTGCGGTAGTCTGGAAAGAGCTCGTCACGCACCGCGCACGCTCACTGGAGTTACTAATGAACCCGCACTCAACCAGCACCGCGGGACACTTCGTCTGAACCAGAACCGCAAAGCGAGCAAACCGGACTCCACGATTTTTCATCCTGCACTTCCCAGCCAGTTCACGGTGAATCGATGAGGCAAGCTGCCGCCCGGCAGCCCCCGCGTAAAAGGTCTCTGCCCCCCGCACTCTTGTATTTAGAGTGGCATTGAAATGGATGCTTACAAATATAGCGTTACGGTAATTATTTCCTATCGAAGCACGACGTGACAAGGAGAGGAAGGAATCGCTTCTCCGGGTCATTACAACTCGGAAGCCGTTCTGCTTGAGATAATATTCAAGCTTACTTGCAACTTTCATGTTCAAGGAAGATTCACGGACCCCTGCCCGGTATGCTCCCCAATCCTTTCCTCCGTGACCCGGATCAATAATCACAGTCTTTCCTCTGCCAACGGTTGATGCCGGGCTGGCAGACTTTGTCTGGGTCGCGGCTTTGGCAGTAACCTTCGCAGACCCCGTGGAAGTGGTTCCGTGAATCCTGATCTTTTGCCCGATCTGCAGCTTCCGGTGATCCTTGATGCCGTTGTGCGACATCAACTTTGAAACCGATGTCTTATACTTCCGGGACAACCCATACAGGGTCTCCCCCTTGCGCATTGTGTGGACATTTCCCAATAAGACGGAACCCGAGCACAAGAGCATCAGGGCCGCCACCACCGTGAACCGAATGTGGTGAGGGAGGAACATGAAAACAGCAGACCTCAAGCCTATCTGGTATTTCTAAACAAGTCAAATAGTAAACAAATACTAAGTAAAAAGCAGCTTACAGGTTGTCGTCCGTCGGGCTGTCTTGCTCTTCCTCTGACTCGAGAGCTTCCTCTGACTCGAGAGCTTCCTCTGACTCGAGAGCTTCCTCTGACTCGAGAGCTTCCTCTGAGCC
>PBTP01000109.1 GCA_002729275.1 Roseibacillus sp.
CAGAACAGGTGCTGATAGAGAAGAGGACTGCCCCCTCCAGAAGCTTCGATCACCCCGGCTGTAGAGGTATAAAGACCACTGGGCGTGAAGAAACTGGAACCGACTGTCCGGTCCATCAACTGCATGATTGCGGCCACCTCGAGAGGAGGGAAGGCCAGCAAGAGCAGAAAGCCGGTAACAAGCATCGCCCAGCAGAAGAAGGGCATTCGCATCCAAGTCATCCCCTTTGCTCGGAGATTGATGAGAGTAGTGAGGAAATTCACTGCGCCAAGGAGCGAAGAGGAAATCAGGAAAACCATTCCCAGAAGCCATTGAGTCTGGCCGGCAAGAAATTGATTCACGATCTGCCCATCCGCAAAGTTGGCGAGTGGCGCGTAGTTGGTCCACCCCGACTTAGCAGCCCCAGACTCCATAAAGAAGCTTCCACACATGGTGAGGCCTCCGACAAGATACAGCCAGTAACTCATCATGTTCAGCTTCGGAAACGCCATGTCGACGGTCCCGATCTGCAACGGGGTGATGTAGTTTCCAAACGCGGCAAACCCAAGAGGGACAATGCCAAGGAAGACCATGATGGTGCCATGCATGGCACCAAACATGTTGTAGGTCTCGCCGGTAACCCGGCCGTCCTGAAGCCAGCGAGCCTTCCACTCGTCACTGAAGATCCAGCTGAGATATCCTGGAAGTGGCTCCTCCGGGTATGCGATGCTCCACCGCATGACCATCATCAGGAAAAAACCAAAGGCCAGAAACAGCAATGCCGTGATGGCGTACTGAATCCCGATGACCTTGTGATCAGTGGACCATATATACTTTTTGTAGAAGGGAAGATCATGATGATGATCATCATGATCGTGCCCATGATCTGTTGCGGTCGCTTCTGCGCTCATCGTCCTACGTTGGGGGGGTATTCTATTCAGCCGCTTCGGGTTGTAGCGTTTCGAAGTTTACACTCGTGGAAGGATCGACTGCTTCTCCTTCGAGCATCTGGTTGTGGTCCGCATCCAGCTCCTTGACAGTAATTGCGCCCTGCGGACGTCCTTCATAGACTTTTATGGCACTAGCCGCCTGCTCCATGCTAACCACATCACCCACATCGTTGAATTCATTCCTGATGTAGGTCATAACAGCTGCCAATTCTGCCGCAGTCAGAGGGGCTTGGGCCGGCATGTTTCCATTGTAGGTCTTACCGGCGACATCGATTGGGCCACTGAGGCCATTCAGAATAATTTGCGCAAGCCGCCCGGTATTTCCGGTAACCCACTCCGAGCCGGCAAGNGGNGGATATTGATTCCCATCCCCATTTCCGGTCGATCCGTGACAACCGCTGCACTTGGCGTAGATNTTTTTTCCCCGTTTTGTAAGGGCTTCCAGAATCGGACCAATAGTTGGCCCTGTATCGACATCACTCGCAAAATCTGGGCGGGTATAGCCCTCCGGGTGGGGATTGTAGCTGAAAAGTTTGCCTCCTGCCCCAAGAACACCCCCGCCTATAAGAAGAACAATCGCACTGGCAAGGAAGACCCAGAGCGAAACAGGCTCCATCCCAGTCTCGGATATCTGATTCTCTCTGGCCTGTGAGGCACTGATTTCCAACAGCTTCTCGTGTTTCTCCACCACGTTGGTCGAGTCTTCGAGATCGGGTCGATCAATCTTGTTCGTGTCCTGTGAATTCGCCATCAGCTTATCTGGTCGGTCATTAGTCCGCCTTCTTCTTATCGCGACTATAATTCAGGGAATAGGGTACCGCATCGTCTTTTCGCAAAGATAGCAGATAACTGACGAGAGCCTTAGCCTTTGGCGTGGGGAGAATCTCCCTGCCCTNTAAGCTCAAGCCCGGAACAGCGTTGGGACTTCCTTGCCCGTAAAGTGGCAGTTCCTTGAAAAAGTGAGGCTGCGGAGGGCACGCGAACGAATTGTTCAGGGTCTTAGTTTTCAAAGAGGAATTAAAAAGGTGCAGATAGAGCCAGCTCTCCGGGGACTTGGCCTTGGTCAGTGGTTCCTCCAGATATTTCTCGATACGTCCGGCAACATTGGTGAGGTCCGGCCCGATGCGCATGAGCCCGATATGGGCAAATGGCTCATCGACGTAGTCGAAGGGAGTGGTTTCACGGGCNGTATTCACACTGACTCCGTTTTCATCCTTGATCTGAAAACCAGCCCAATCCGCACGACCAAGCTCTGATCCCGCATACCCAGCCCTGATAAGCTGGGTGTGACAGATATAACAACCGTTGGCGCCATACACTGAGGAACCCGTGGTTATGAGCCCCGAGCGCCGAGGAACGTAAATCTCGTCTTTCCCATCGTTTTCTGTCTCAAAATAGACCGGATCCAAGTTTCGCATTTTGCCAAATGGAACGAGGATGATCAGAAGCCAGGGAATGCCGAAGCTCAACCCCAACGCTACAATGAAGGATTTGAAGGTCATTGATTCAGGCTTCTGCAGTTTGGAGTTCCTCTACCTCATGGTCGGGGCCATGGGGAGACTCTTCATGATGGCCTCCATCCAAAAGAGTTGGGTGCTGGCTCCGTTTTCCAAGGCGAGCCCACATCAGAAGAAGATGAACCAGGAAGAAAAAGCTTCCCAGCGCGATCAAGCCCCAGGCCACGGTAGTTCCCACGTTGTAGGCGTAACTCCGGGACGCGGCATCACTCCACGAGCTCCCGTATGCTTCCTGCGCAGCCCCTTGGAACAGTCCACCCATGATCGAGCAGACCACTACAGTCAGGATTCCATAAGTCGTTAACCAAAAGTGCCATCCGATAAAGCGGCGGGAAAGCCATTCCCGTCGGGTAATCCGCGGCACAATGAAATACATGCCCCCAAAGGCGCACATACTGAAAAACCCACAGACCGCAAGGACCTCAAATCCGTAACCGGTCAGGGCAAACTGGGTCATCTTTAGAGTAGCTGGAGTGTTGAGGGCCATCCCTGTGAATCCCAGNAGGAGGAATCCTACGATCCCTGCAATNGTGAAACGCAANGAAGGNCTNGCCACAATGTGTGCCTGGTGCCCACGAAGTGTCATGAGGAGGTTGACTCCGACCGCAATTCCGGGAATGAGGATAAGGCTGGTAGCAGTCGCTCCGACATAGGGCATGAACTGCGGAAGCGGCGCCCCGGCAAGNTTCTGCATTCCAGCCCACGGACCAATCACCGCAAGGGCCCAGAAGCCATAGAGTGCGAGGGAGTAACTGTAAATAGGGCGTCCCGTAATTTTGGGCACAAGATAGTAGGCTGTCCCTAGCGCAACCGGCGTAAAAAAGAGAAGAATGAGCGCATATTTATACCAAGCATTGATCCCTGCAGCCATGACGGGATGCCCATTGAAAACAAATACAAACAGGTGCCCAGTGAGATACACCCACGGAAACCAGAAGACCGCTGCAAGGAGATACCACTGGCCCACATAGGTTTTACCGCCGTAGCTACAACGAACCTGAATAAAGGACCACACTGTGATGAAGACATAGGACAACAGGAGGACTGGCCAGATTGCAGACGGAAACTCCATGAGGGGCTTTCCCGANCCNCGNCCTGCNAGAATNGACAGCGTCCCGGCCATNANACCAAAATTCCAGAGATGTCCGGCGGTAAGAATAATCCCAGTGGATCGGCACTCNCTCCGGGACAGNCTCGCTAGCAGCCATACGATCAGCCCAAAGGCAGCCTGACAACCCCATCCGTAAAACAGAAGATTGATATGCGCGGGATACGCCCTTCCGTAGTTCAAAAACTCGATTCCAGAGAGAAAGTCAGAGTCGTGAACCTTGTAGGAAGCAATGAAGCCAAGAATGATTGCAACGGCCAGCCAAGCCGCACCGCTCGCAAAAAAGAACATCACNGGGTGGCGGAGGGAGCGGTCGATACTCGCCCGTAGCTTCAGATCATCCTGATCTGGCGTCCCGGTGCTGCTCTCGGAGGTCATGGGAAATCGTAATCTTAATTTGAACCAACCGCCGCAGTTGGAGGAATGAGATCTGCGGGACTCAACATCGGCTTGCCGAGCTCCCCTCTCATGGCNTCTACCTGCTCCGGAGTGACCGGGGATGCCTTATTACCAAAACTATTCCTGATNTAGGTCAGAACTGCAGCGATAGAATTATTGTCCAAGGGNAAAGGTGCCATTGGTGCCACAGGAGTATATTTTTCGCCATTGACCTCGATCGGACCACTCAGCCCACGGAATTGTATCGCGATCAAATTAGCAACCGGGCCGGTGACCCACTCCGAGTTGGCTAAGGGGGGGCCTGTCTTGTTGATGTGATACATCCCCTTTCCCTCGGGCCCGTGGCAGGCGGAACATATCGCAAACATCGCCTTTCCCTGTTCCATCACTGCTACATCCACTGGAGCATCCGGATCAACCGTTGGAAAGCCAGCAGGAACCACAATCCCGGAACCGCCCGAAGCTTTCCTCTTCTGGGTTGCCGATCCGGGAAGAACAAATTCAGGCTTCTCGTCCGGTGCCGGCGCAGTGTTGAGAAAGTGAGAACCGACTCGCTCGAAGCTCAGCAGGGCTTTTTCACGCGCTCCCGCATGGGACTTGTCGACTCCCCTCTTGATCATTGCTCTCCGTTTCGCATTCACCTTATCGATGTTATTGACGACTGGCTTGTTGAATCCAATTCCCAGTANAAGACTGGCTAATCCGAAGGCCACGAAGAGAATACATCCGATCCAAAAAGTCGAGAACCGCTTGAGGGTGTTGTTCACATCCTTCTGTCGAGGAGATCCCGGAGAACCAGGGCTATTTTGTGGCGAGGATTCCATCAGTTATGAACATTCGCAGATTCGAGGATGCGTGGATCGCGGTGCGGGTAGAGCGCGACAGACCCTATATTTCGAAGGAGGATATAGACGAAAAAACACCCTACCGTGACAAAGGCCACAACGTCCCCCACAATTGACCCATTAAGCCAGAGAGCCCAGCTGTCCGGGCTGTGAGGGTGGAGCACCTTAGTCACAGATGGCCCACGTTCNGGGATGATCATATGATAAAGATCTATCATGTGCATAAAGAGCAGGTAACAGGCCATCACAATCATGTAGCCATTGCGCCGCTTAAGATCCTGCCTGATCAGGAGAAGGAAAGGCGCAACAAAGTGCCCGAATACCAAGACGATACTGACGTAATTCCATCCTGAGGTGTTCCGAAGAATGAAGTAGCGAGTCTCCTCCGTGATATTGGCATACCAATACAGAAAATACTGGTCGAAGGAGATATAGGCCCAGAAGACCGTGAAGGCGAAGATCAGCTTGCCCATGAGGTGATCATGTTCGGGTCCCACCACGTTTTTCAAATACCCCATCCGCCGGAGCGCGATGGTAACCAGAATAATCACCGCCATNGCGCTCAAGGCNCTTCCTGCGAAAACGTAGACTCCCCACATCGTAGAGAACCATTTGTAGTCGAGGGTCTTAACGACGTCGATGGCGAGAAAGGTTAGCACCACCGCCAGAACCGGGACACCCCAGCAGGAGTGGAAGCGCGCCCTCTTNAGCCTCGAGGTGCCAGGGGTNGGATCCGTATCCTGGTCGACCGAGAGCTTTCTNAGNAAATAGATGACGAATCCTAGNANTGGGAANTAGCAGAGCATCCTCACATACCAAAACTCAAGATTGAGATACCAGTANTTGACGTGGAGAAGATGGTCNGCGGTGGGGCCATGGTGGAGTCCGTAGCTGGTAGANCCCCCACCAGCCTCTTTGGCCAGGCGGTGCTTATCCATCCATTCGTANAGGTAGGTCTGCACCTCAGGAAGNAGAANCGGAAGCATGGGAATGAACATCCAGGGAAACACATACCCGACGTTCTCCATNACCCGCCGNACNGAAACACCCCATCCNGAATTGGACACATTATGGAGTAATGTCCAGAAGCACCCACCCATGGCNAGGGTGGTGAAAAAGAAGAACCCGTAGAGCCATGAGAAGCTATAGGAACCCTGAACCCCGTCCCCAAACCATCCAAACAATGCAGGNATACTNAATAGCCCTCCCGCACCTGCAACGATCAGGCAAATCGTTCTGATTTTCTTGAGTCTGTCGACTTCCAGCCTTTCGCCTTCTTCCGGGATCTCTGCGGATGTAACCAAATGATGTGCCATGACGAGTTTTAGTTACNTGGCCCTCCTGCCGATTCCTCATTTGCCGCGGGGACNGATGCGGTTGCCGCTGAGGCCGGCGCTTTCTTGGCATCCTGCAGGGCCCGGACGTAGGCCACGATAGCCCACCGGTCCCGAACCGGAATACTTGCCCCGTAGCCACTCATCAGTCCCTGACCGTAAGTGATCACATGATAAAGCTTGCCGTCTGGATACTCCCCGCTGGCAAACCGTGGCTCATGGAGATTGGCAATCTTCGCCGCCATATAGTTNCTGACCGTGCCNGTTCCATCCCCNGGNGCCCCNTGGCAGATCGCGCAGAAGACCGCNTANCGATCCTGCCCGCGTCTCAGCAGTGCTTGCATGTCCGTCGCCCCCTCATCCCCNACGAGTCCNAGCTCCTCNAGCGGGAGGCCGCTCGCGAAGTAATCATTGATCGCTCCGGTGTAATAATGTCCTGTTCTACCCTCTCCAAATTCTACCGGGAACACTCCATCGTCACTGGAATGAGGCACTGTTCCGGGCACGGGNAGCCGGGCNCCCTGCCCATCGTGGAAAAAGTCGTTCGGCTTCTGGCTCTTCACGAAATCCATCCGGTCCATATCCGGAAAAATCTCGATTGGTGTCTTAGAGCTTTTCGCACCACGAAGCCCGAACACCCCAAAAGTGAGGGTGATCAATCCAGCAAGAACGAGAAAGAAGTACTTCATGGGTCCAGCCTAGGTTCCGTCGTCCTCCACCAGTTCAATATTCTCTCCACCTATTTCATCCAGAAATCCCTTTGTTCCCTCCGCAGAGAATTTCGGATCCTTGGCCTCTATCTCAATAAAATAGCCGTCATCAGTTGCTCGGTGGATCTGGCGACTTGCAAAAATCGGATGGTTCCAGCGGGGTAGTTGGCTCAGCCCCAGAAAGCCAAAGAGCGTGGTAAACCCTGAGAATAGAACGGTGAGTTCAAACATGATCGGGAAAAATGCAGGAACCGTGAAGATGTTGGATGGNTTTCCCTGAACCGTTGTCGGNTAGATCCCGACCTGCGTCACATAGGATAGAAGAAANGCCGTAATGAGACCGGTAAGCCCCCCGAAGAAGACAAAGTAGGGGAGGATCGATCTCTTGATGCCCATGGCGTCGTCCAGNCCATGAACNGGGAAAGGAGTATAGCAGTCCCACTTTCGAAATCCTGCATCACGAACCTTTTCCGCAGCCTTATAGAGGGCGGATGCACTTTCGAACTCGGCGAGGTAGCCGTAGACGCGTTTTACAGANCTACTCATCAGACTTCGGCAGTTCCTTTCTCAACTTCCTGCTGATAGGCGGCTTCAACTACCGTNCCTTCATCAGGATGCTGTTGTTTGTCGTCATAGTGCACATCGCTCTCCTTCTTTGCCCACTTCACCTCNGCNATGTTGATGCATGGAAGGAAGCGGAGGAAGAGGAGAAACAGGGCGGCAAATAGCCCAATCGTCCCGANAAAGAGAATAATATCAACCCAGCTGGGNTTGTAATACTTCCAGTTCGCCGGCATGAAATCACGAGCGAGGGTCGTCACGATAATCACAAAGCGCTCGAACCACATCCCAGCGTTCACTGCCATGCATACACCCATTACGACCCACAGGTTCTCGCGGCACCACTTGAACCAGAAAAGCTGTGGAGAGAGTACATTGCAGCTCATCATCGCAACGTAGGCCCACCAGTAGGGGCCCGTGATCCGGTAGGTAAACGCAGCCATCTCGTACTTCGCACCCGAATAGAAGGCCACGAACAGCTCCATGAGGTAGGCGTATCCCACGATTGTCCCGGTCAGCAGGATGATCTTGGCCATGTTATCGATGTGCTTCATCGTAATCATGTCCCCCAGACCATAGATGAACCTGGCGGGGATCATGATTGTCAGCACCATCGCAAATCCTCCAAAAATGGCCCCAGCAACAAAGTAGGGCGGGAAGATGGTGGTGTGCCATCCGGGCACTACCGAAGTGGCAAAGTCAAAACTCACCACTGAGTGCACCGACAGCACCAATGGGGTGGAGAGAGCGGCAAGGAGAAGGTAGGCCATCTCGTAATGACTCCAGTGGCGATTGCTCCCACGCCANCCGAGGGAGAAGATCCCATAGAGGAGCTTCTTCACTCCCCGCTTGCAGCGNTCCCTGATCGTTGCAAGGTCNGGGACCATTCCGAGGAACCAGAANACGAGTGAAATCGAAAAATAGGTGGAAACCGCGAACACGTCCCAGAGCAGTGGGGACTTGAAATTCTGCCAGATCGCATTCGCATTCGGGATTGGGGCCAGATACCAAGCCATCCAGACACGTCCGACGTGGAAGGCCGGGAAAATACCGGCACAGACTACCGCAAAAATCGTCATGGCTTCCGCCGCNCGATTGATAGAGGTCCTCCAGTTCTGCCTGGTGAGGAAAAGAATAGCGGAAATCAGAGTGCCCGCATGCCCGATCCCAATCCAGAAGACGAAGTTCACAATTGGCCAACCCCACATCACCCGGTTGGTGTTTCCCCACACCCCCACTCCCGTACTGACGAGGTAAATTAATCCNCCACCNACNCCAATAGCTGCCATGATGGCACAGGGAATGAACAACTGCCACCAGAAGGCAGGTTGCTTNTTTTCAATAACGCCACAGACTCGTTCGGTAATCCAGTGGTAGGACCGCTTGTTGAGCACGAGCGTCTCACGCTCCAACACCGGGATTTTTACCTCCCGGGGTTTGGACGTCTCACTCGTGGTCTTTGTAGCGGTATCTGCCATCCTCTGAATTTAAGTGTGAATTTCAGGCGGTATTAATGGTCGCCAACCCCCGATAGACAGCATCGGGCATGGTAGGATTCGGGTTTTTCACTCGAGCAAGATAGCTGGTCCTCGGGGCGGTTCCGATATACTGAAGAACATCGTAGTTGCGAGGGTTGTGCACGAGCTCGAANGCTCCGCTCTTTGTTTTCTTTTCGCCCTTGTACTTGGCCCTCCAGACTTGAGCGTCTTCCTTGTCCAAAAGGTTTCCAAAACTCACTGAATTTGCCTCGCAGGCATCCTGACAGGCCACTTTAATTGAGTCTACCTTCACCCTTAAATCCTCTGGCTTGATCTGGACATCGGTAGAATTCCTGCCTGCTTGCAGAGTCTTCATACGACCGATCTGCTTCTGCTTGATCTTCGCGCTCTCAAGGCGTTGCACGCAATAAGTGCATTTCTCCATCACCCCTCGCATCCGAACAGACACATTGGGGTTGCGTTGCAAATGAGGAGCCTCTCCGACCTGCTTCTTACCGAAAGGCCCCTTGTAGAGGTTGTGAGCGACAAGCGGATTACGCTTGTTGTAGTCGAAATAATTGAAGCGTCGCGCTTTGTAGGGGCAGTTGTTCGCACAATACCGAGTCCCGATACAGCGGTTGTAGGCCATTGTGTTCAACCCCTCCTCGCTGTGCACGGTTGCATTCACCGGACAAACGGTCTCGCAGGGAGCNTTCTCGCATTGCATGCAGGACACCGGCTGCGGAATCATCTCGGGGTTCTGCTGAACCCAGTCAGGGGTCGGAACTTTCTTGTGAGTCTTTTCGTCCATCTCGGTCATCGGTGACGCAAAATACCGGTCCATCCGAACCCAGTGCATTTCCCGGCCCATGGCCACCTGTTCCTTCCCGACGATGGGGATATTGTTTTCGGCCTGACACGCAATCAGACAGGCGTTGCACCCCACGCAGGTGTTGAGATCAATGGTCATCCCCCACTGGTGGATCTTATCGCTGATCAGGTCATCCTGCTTGTCCTTGTCACCTTCCCACGTAGTGGAACCACGCCGTTTGTAGAGAGATACATTTTCAGGCGCATGAGAATCCACCGGACCTTGCTCCCGCACCTTGGCGACTTGGTCCTCGAAGGAAACCTTGTGGCCGTGGTGCTCCACGTCATTCGTAGAAATTTCCCGGGCAAGAGCTCGACCGTTCATTGCGTTGTGCTCCTGGACCAGAGCGACTGGATAACGCCCCTGAGTTTTGGTGACCGATATCGCCTCGATGCTGAAGGAGGCATCTCCCCTCAACTGGTTGGCATTAAACCCCGTGTTAATCCCCACCGGACTCACCGTGGCCAGCGGGTCTTCCTCTCGAACCACCCGGACACCATCGCGTCCATCAGATGCGCCCTGTCCGTAACCCAAAGCAATGGAGATGCAGTTATCTGCATGGCCAAAGGCCACCAGGACCGGAATCTCCATTNGTCCTGAGCGCGTCTTGATCAGGGCCATCGGNGCCTTCGCTCCTTTTCCTTCACCAATGGAAGGCTGAGGAGCATTTTTGACTTTCCCNANGAGAGGAATCTNGGTTTCGGGCTCGAGTTGCTCTACCGACTCGTAAACACCAAGCTTTTTGGCCGTTTTCGGCGATACCAGAGCCGCATTGTCCCACGAAAGCTTGGAAATTGGGTCCGGAGCCTCCTGAAGCCAGCCATTGTCGATGTAACGTCCATCCCAGACTGAAGCATCCGGAAGAAGATTAATTTCAATGCCAGTATTCTCCCGGGAACTTAGCCTGGGTGAGGAATCTCCGGCACCATCCGCGTCAACAGTCTGGTAGGAACTACTCTGAAGATATCCACCCTTGAGAGCCTCTTTCCATGCCACATCACCATCATCGTTGGCATTTTCAGGGAGGGAGAACGTTTGCCTTACCTCAGCGAGGGCTGGAGAAGGGGCCCCACCCATCCCCTCGCCGGCAATCAGAGTGGGCGGCACAACGGGCTCCTCCGCTCCCTCGGACTCGAGGCTATCCCAGTCGAATTGTCTCCAACTCAACAGCTGGGAAAGAACTTCTAGTTCTGAAAAACCCCCGTAGAGGGGAAGAATCATTGGCTGGGTCAGAGAATATGTCCCCGTAGCAGTTCGAGTATCGCCCCAACTCTCAAGGTAGTGAGCTGCCGGAATATGCCAGTCACATGCCAACGCAGTTGCATCGGTTCTCACCCCGAGATGAATGCTCAGCTTCGATCTTCTGAGCCCTCTCTTGAACTGCTCACCCGGGCGGTCATATACGGGATTGGAAGGGCCCAAAAGCAATACGATGGTCTCCTCATCAACATCCGCCTCAAAATCAGCAATAGTGCCATACCCCGTTCGACCTGTCTCATAGACCACCATTGGGCCTCCGTAAGAGCCGATCTCTTTGTTGATCGCGATCACGATTCGCTGCAGGTCTTCTTCGTGTCTGCTTCCCGCAAGGACAACTGCGCTCCCTTTATGGGCTTTGAGATCCGCAACACATTCTACAATCCATGAGTCAAAAGTTGCCGCAGTTCCAAGCAACTCAGCCTTTTCTTCATCCGAAAGGCATCCGGCATCATACCCGTCTACCGTAATCCCCAACCCGATAGCAACCTGGGCTGCTATGGCGGCCATTTGGCTCGGTTTTGCGCGGAGGCGGTGGTCGGCCATGCCCCCAGTCAGACTGAAGACTGATTCCACCATGTAGAGCCGGTTCATGGCATCAGCCGCGACGTCTTGATGGTAGGTTTCGCCACCACCCTGCCTCTTTCTGGAGAAATCTGACGCACTACCCACAGGATCAACTCCCAGGAAATCGCAATCGAGGGAGAGAATGCGCTCAGCCTTCGAGAAATCTACAACGGTCTGGCTACCCTCGCCAAAGACTTCGTTCTGTACCCTGCGACGAGCTTCGCCACAGAGAGCCTCATAACCATAAAACTTCGACCCTGGGTAGGCCTGCACGATCTCGTCGCGGAGGCGATTTCGAGTTGGGCTGTCATCCTCGCCTACCACCACTGCCAACTTGGCCCCTTCCCGAGCGAGAGATCCCAGGACCCCCTCAAAATCTCGCTGCGATGCCTTCTTGCCGTCGCGCAGAAAATTCCTCGATCGCTTCGGATCATACAGGTTGAGGACCGAGGCCTGAGTCAACGCGTCAGCCCCGCATCCGTCGTTGTGGTCACCATTGGGCGCCAGGGTTGTAGGCCTCCCCTCATAGGTCGTTACGACCAATGGCACCGATCCTTCCGCACGGGGCCGGGTTGAGGCGTAGTATAACGGCTTCCCAGGAATCACCCACTCTGGAGCTTTCTTGTAGGGAACAATGTAGGATTCAGGCCGGCGGCAGGAAACGAGAGTGAGGCCGCTTAGCGCCGACGAGGCTCCCATGAGCTTCATAAAGCTCCGACGCGTCGCTTTCTGATCCTCAGGGCTGAGATGCCCGGAGCCCTCAGGAAATTCGCGCTCGACGTGTGCCCTGAAAGAAGGGGTGCGCTCCAATTCTCCCACACTACGCCAAGATGCTACCCCCGAATCATCGGCCGGCACTTCAGGGTGGTGGAAAACTCGCTTACTCATTTCTCAACGGTGACACGTCCAGCACGACTCCTTCGCCTTGATGTTCCAATGCTGCTTCAAATAGAGGCCTAAGTCCTTCTGGCTCTTCATCTCCTTCCCCGTTTCCGGGTGGACCATCTTGTTCTCGGCCAACCATTCCTTCGCGTCGTAATCAAGGTTGTAGACCTCTTCGAGAGGCCGCAGATGCTTTTCCGGATTCCTGTGACAATCGAGGCACCAACCCATCGAGTGGGCCTCGGCCTGGTAGACCACCTTCATCTCGTTCACCTTCCCGTGGCAGGATTCACAAGAGACTCCTCGGTTCACATGAGCCGAATGGTTGAAGAAGACGTAGTCCGGGCTCTGGTGAATTCGCACCCACTTGATCGGTTCCCCGTCATATTTCTCGTAATCCTTGTCAAAGGCCCGGCGCAAGGGTTGCAGCTTGTCGCTGTCCTTGCGGACGTGTTGGTGACAATTCCAGCAGGTGCTGGCCGAGGGCACGTTTGCGTGCCCTGAATGCTCCACAAAGCTGTGACAGTAGCGGCAATCCATGCCCAGCTGGTTCACGTGCAATGCGTGATCGTAAGGGATCGGCTGCGAGGGCATGTAGCCCACCCGTTGCGCTTTGGGAGTGGCGTAGTAAGTGAACCCTACTACAACGCTCGCACCGGCAACTCCTAGGCACACCGCTATCTTTAGCGGCAGAATGTTCGTCCAACGCGGGAAGAAATTGGCCATGGGCTTGACTGCCTTGAAACTAGGCCTTGTGAAAAATTTCACAAGGCCTTTGTGAAATTTTTCACAAGCCTTTCCCTAGAAAATCTCTGGGTCTGCCNNGGTAGNGAAAAANCCGNNNTNCAANNNCTCAANTTCCTCNCANAAATCNGGCCCNGNAAGTGATNTTCACAACTNACTCCGAATTACCGNNCANGAGNGCCAGCAGNGCCTNANATNTAGNNGGAGCCATANNGCTNCCGCCTCTTCGGTCCNNGGTTTCNGNATTAAAGATGACANAAACGCCTACTTNGAAGGNACATCGAAGTCGCCGAGGGCGTATTGCAGCCCTCCGAGGTAAACCTTGAGAACCTCAGGATGCCAGTACATNGCGTCATTATGACCCAGNGANCAGTAAAATACGCGCCCTTCGCCCCACTTCCGGACCCACGCCACNCCGTAATCACGNTCTGCNCGCTTCAAATTTTTCTTATCGCTCCTCTCCAGATCAAGACGAAGTAACATCTGCACCTTGCTGGAATCGTANGGGTCCCGAAGCTGGTAGATTTCTTCCTTAAAGCTCATGCTCTTACCNTCGAGGTGNGCAACGATTGGATGCTTCTCCTGGCCCTTTTCCACCGCAATCGTGACATTGCTCCCCCCTCCCCAGGGGTGNCCGTCAAATGCACCGTTGATCATCTTGGAGTATTCCGGNGTCTTNCCCCCACCCGGTTTCAGGGTGTCCGTCGCAGANTGAAAACCTGCGAAGCCTTTNCCACTTTTTACAAAGTCCTGCAGGTTTTTCTGCAANCGCTCAGAGCGAGNCTTNGCGTCTGGCTTNCCTTTTTCCATGAAAGGNTCCCCTGTGGTGTTGAGNAANAGAATAGCGTCAAACTGGTTGATCTTGTCGCTNTCGAAATTATTCAAGTCGTCACTNAGAATAGCCTCAAATGCGCCAGTNTTCTCGCCCATCATCTTCATCGCGGTAAGCCCGGTTGCAATTGATCCATGGCGGAATCCCGTAGTCCGTGAGAANACAAGGAGCTTGCGCTTTTTCTTNGGCTCGGCNAAGGCCTTNCCCGGTAGACTNGGGGCAATCTTATCNGCATTCTTGCCCTTGGGCTTACCGTCTTTCTGGCCAATCGCAAGNGGGACCATNGCCNCCGCTAGNGCGATTGGNAANATGATTGAAAGTCGCTGNTTCATNNTGATTTTTAATGATTTACCNCTANACNTTAAAGATTAAANNGNAGNACCGCAATNNCACAATTGCAGGACCACCTTGTGNGAAACNCGAGCCCTCTTTTCCAGNGGCTANAGCTCCANCTTAGTCCAGGCCGCGTTGCTCCGGGAAGAGTCCACACACGCCTTNATAAAGGCNTTACCNGCAACTCCATCGTCAACTGTAGGAAAATCGTAACCTCCCGCGGGCGGATCGTTTCCCTCNATCTGGTCAGCTATGGCAGCTGCAGCGGCAAGGTAGACNTTGGCAAAAGCCTCGATAAAGCCTTCNGGGTGCGCAAACGGGGTTCGCGAATTTGAAGACGCCGCATCTCCCANATAGTCGTTACCACGGCGATATGTTTTNCGCGGTGCATTCGCATACTTCACNACCAGCTCATTGGGATCTTCCTGATGCCATTCGATCGANGCCTTNGTCCCNTACGCACGNATATTGAGATTATTTTCGTCACCATTCGAAATCTGCGAGGCATAAATAATACCCTTCACTCCCTCGGTAAATCGAACCAGACAGTTTCCATCGTCATCAAGTTCACGCCCTGGAATGAATGCTGAGAGCTCAGCAGCCAGTTCATCAACTTCGATTCCACATATGTAGCGAACCAGATTATGGGCATGGGTCCCAATATCTCCCATGCAATTAGAAGACCCAGCAATTGCCGGGTCTGCCCGCCAGTTCGAGATCTGCCCCTGGCCTTCCCCCTCAACATCCCCGACCGCATATCCTTGAGGATACTCCGCCACAACCTTGAGAAGTCTGCCAAGTTCGCCATCCTGAACCATTCTCCGGGCCTCCTTCACCATCGGGTATCCGGTATAGTTGTGAGTCAGGCAGAAGACCTTCCCACTTGAATGGACAAGTTTCTGTAGATCCTTCGCATCCTCCAAGTTGCTGGAGAGGGGCTTATCGCAGATCACGTTAAATCCCGCCTCCAGAAAGGTTTTTGCAACGGCAACATGCAGATGATTCTGCACCACGATCGTGACAAAATCGATCCGGTCTTCCCTCGCAGCCTCTTTCTCAGCCATTTCCTGGTAGGATCCATAGACCCGGTCAGGTGACAGGAAAAAATCTTCCCCGCTAAGTCTTGATTTCTCCGGATCGGAGGAAAACGCCCCCGCAACCAGTTCAATCTTCCCATCAAGATTGGCCGCCATGCGATGCACCGCCCCGATGAACGCACCGCGTCCACCGCCAACCATTCCCATCCGAAGTTTTCTCTTAAGTGCCATTTTATGTCTCCTGTTACTTGTGGATTACTGAAAAAGAAGGGCCAACGGTGTGAACCCTAGAGCGATACCGGGGCTCCACTCTCCGCGGACTGATAGAGAGCGTCGATGATCTGCATGAGCTTCAGGGCTTCTTGCGGAGTGTTGAGAGGGTCCGCAGTGCCTGCGATTGTCTCAACGAAATTCGCTGCAGAGGCAATCCGCCCCATATCCTCACAAGGTTCCGTCTCAATCTGATGATTGACCGATTTTCCATCTTCCTGAGCGTAAAGCTCACAGGTATCGATTGCAGTCTCATCCAGGCCATCGCTACCGAAAAGACGTTCGACCTTACCACCCGCTCTGCTTCCCTGAAACACAACGGAGACTACTTCTCTTTCAATCATCTCGGCCCAGGAATTCCGCAAGCTGAGAACCTGCCCACTCTTGAAGGTTACCAGCCCATGAGCGGCGGCCTCTACATCCGTTTTGCCTTCCGCATTATCAGGGATCCCCCAAGGACCCTTGAAATCCTTATTCGTAATAAAATCGTCGAAGGTCCGGCCAAGGACGTGAGCAGGTTCAGGATACCCCATGAAATACAGGGCAAGATCGATCATGTGGAGCAGGTCGATGACAGGGCCGCCACCAGACAATTCCTTCGTCGTGAACCAGCCTCCGAATCCCGGTATTCCTGTCCGTCGAATCCACTGTGCCTGAGCCGAGTTAATTCGGCCCACAGTTCCATCCTCTATGCGCTTCATCATGGCCTGAGACTCAGGACGAGCACGGTTGTTGAAATTGAACATCAGAACCTTCCCGGCTTTATCCGCCGCTACGATCATCTCTTCAACTTCTCCCGCGTTGAGGGCGGGCGGCTTTTCACAGAAAACGTGTTTGCCTGCCTCCAGAGCCTGAATGGCTAGCGGAGCATGAAACTTGTTGGGAACGATGATGCTCACGGCATCAATGTCCGATTCAAGAAGTTCCGCGGTGTTCCCAAAAACTTGTGAAATATTCCACTCGTCCGCAGAAGCCTGTGCTGCCTCCTTGTTTACGTCAGCAATCGCGACCAGCTCTCCACCACCCTGCCGGAAACCGGGCGCGTGATACTGAAGCATGCCACCCGCTCCGATGACTCCCACTCTTGTTGCCATGATTTCGCTCTTTTAAGATGTTACTGGTTTTCCTGATCGAAGGCTGAATCAAAAATCACGTCACTGGGCGCAAAATCAAGATCCTTGGTGAAGGCACAGCTCTCAGCTGCGCCATGGAATCGATCCATTCGCCCATCCTCCCACTCCACGGAAAGCGGACCCGCATAAGCGATGTCATTCAGAGCCACCATGATTTCCTCAAAATCCGTATCGCCCCGCCCGACAGACCGGAAATCCCAGAACCTGCGTGCATCGGTAAAATCGGTGTGGCCACCAAAGACGCCAACACTTCCATCCCCATGTCCCCACCAAGCATCTTTCATATGGACGTGGAAAATCCTATCAGCGAAGTCACGAATGAACTTCACGTAGTCAACACCCTGATAGCCGAGGTGACTGGGGTCATAGTTGAATCCAAACCTTGAGTGCCCGTCCACGGCCTCAACAGCCCGGGCTGCCGATGCGATATCGAAGGCGATCTCCGTGGGGTGAACTTCGAGACCGAAATCTACATTGACCGCATCGAACTCGTCCAGAATCGGCTTCCAGCGAGCCGCAAAATCATCAAAGCCCTTTTGGTAATACTCCTGACTCGTAGGGGGAAAGGCATAGATGGAGTGCCAGATGCTGGATCCCGTAAATCCATTGACCATTGCTCGCCCCGATCCCGCTGGCTTGTCAGCCATGAAGGACGCTCCCGCATCAATAAATTTGCGACAGGCCTTCCCCGTATCAATCATCTCCTGCGCGGCCCGTCGCCTTACTCCCTCAGGCTCACCATCACCCCAGACCTCTGGGGAAAGAATCGACTGGTGCCGTTCATCGATCAGGTCACAGACCGCCTGTCCTACCAGATGGTTGGAAATCGCGTAGCAGACCATGTCATTTTTCTCGAGAAGTTCCCAACGACCTTCGACGTAGCCTTCCTCATTGAGTGCCCGCCGAACGTCAAAGTGATCGCCCCAACAGGCGAGTTCAACTCCGTCATAGCCCATATCCTTTACCTTGGGCAGAAGATCGGGGAGAGAGAGATCGGCCCACTGGCCGGTGAAGAGTGTTACTGGTCGTGCCATTGTTCTGTTTAGTTACGTATTGCCCTCAGTGCTTAAGGAGCGGAAACGCTTCGTGCAAGGCTGAGACCCATTTTTGCTCTAATTCCTCGTAGATTTCTCCCGTCCCTTCCCTGGGAAGCACTGTTGAACCTGTATCAGGCTGACAGAAGGCCGTTTCGAGAGAGTCTATGGAAATTCCGCAGACAGCATTGGCCGCCCTCATGGCCGCCCCCAGAGCCGCCGAACCGGCCACGCTGAGCCGGGAGACGGGAACTCCAAAGACATCCGCTACAGTCTGCGCGATTCCCGTATTCTTCGAGGCGCCTCCGGTGAGATAGATTGTCTCCGGAGAGACTCCAAGCCACCTCGAGGATACCTTCATATTCAGAAATTGTCCCTCGAGAACAGCCCGGACGACTGCTGCTGGATCCCTCTGTTCCTCCTCCCATCCGAAATACACCGCCTCAGAAGAGGTCACCCGAGGCGTGATTTCTGATCCAAAGAAAGGAAGCATGCCACGCCCCAGATTACCGACCGGCGTCTGTTCCAGTCCCCGTCGGTCAAAATCCGACCAGCTCAGCCCCAGATTATCCTTCACTCTCTCCCGTGCGAGCGACCCATTCAAAAAACATATTAGACTCATGAACCCTCCCATTGGATTACCAAACACATGGCCAAATCCATTGGGGTCCGTCCGGGGCTCTGGCATTGCCGCAAAAAGAGTATCACTTGTGCCCAGGCTAATCACGACCTTGCCGGGCTTCGAGGCACCCATCCCAACCAAGCTACAGGGGTTGTCTCCAGAGAAAAGGACGACCTTGCAGCTGGCATTCATCCCGTAGTTCTCCACAAAGAATGGGCTGACGGTCCCTGCGACAGTTGCAGATGGCTCCGGCTGGGGGAGCTTCGTCCGCAGGTCAGGGGCAGTTGCGTCCAGCAACTCGTTATCCCAGTCTCCGGAAGCGAGATTGAGCAGGTTCATCCCCGCACCATCACCGTGATCAATCCCAACACTCTTACCGGCAAGGACTGATGCCATGAAAGAGCTCACAAGGTGAACAACTCCAGTCAGCTCCCACCCATCATAAGTAGTCTTCGCGAACCGACGGATCTGTGGACCGGTAAAACGTTCGATCGCAATGGAACCGCTCCGGCTGCATACTTCCGCATCACCCCCAAGCGCCCGGGTAATTTCACCACACTCCGCGGAGGTCGAGCTATCCATCCAGATCGGCGCTGTCTGCCTAGTCAGGTGAGAAAGAATCTGACCCTTGAGCGTCTCCCCGGGATTCAGACTACTCACTGTATCAACAAACCCCTCGTCGAGATAAACGCTTCCGTGCTGCTGCCCTGAGCCCGAGACCGCGACAATCTTCGACATCTCTACGGAGCTCTCCGCGAGGCGGGAAAATACCAATTCGAGGGCATCCAGCCACATCATCGGATCACTATGGACTTCTCCATTTTCTCCACCGGGGATGAAGCCTGAGGGCTGGCCGTAGTCCGGCAAGTCACTTCCGAAACTGACCGACTCCTCATGGACGATCGAATCCAAATCAGTATCAAGAACGACTGCAGAAACGCTCTGTGTGGAAGAGTCTAGACCAAGGACTAAAGGCATGATTTTACGCGTTAATAGGAACTGGTGCTTTCATAGCAGGACAGGATGACACTGCGAGATTTTACCCCAAGCGAAACCTCTGAGTCTTGGCTTTTCTTTGGAATTCCTCAAATCAGGCGCTTACTACCCGGCGTCTCAGCCAGGTTGGCACAGGAGATGCTGTGTCTTAATCTCCGTGTGTCTAGTAGTGGCGCGGTGACCTTCCTAGATTTTTGGGTTTTTCTTGAGTTGGTCATCCGCGCCACTCGGCACACACGGCTCGGGTAGCAGGCAGGGCCTCAGAGGTAAAATCTTCTACCACCCTCCGCGGAGGCAACCACGCAGACCAATTGGCACGCCTAATGCTCGGAAACTTTGCCGTGTAGCTAGTAGTGGCGCGGAAGATCGGCCGGTGATCTTGGGTTTTCCGCGCAGGTCGTCCGCGCCACTCAAGATCTTGATCAAGCTCTGCGGAACTCCGAGGGACTTACAGGTAGTCGTTAAGAAGGTTTTCAAGCATTTCCTGACGACCACTTTCGAGAACCGGCGCGCCAATTCCCAGAGCATAGGCGTCCAATGACTCAAGGCTTGTCTGCCCCCCTTCAATCTCAGCCCCTATACCGGAGTCAAAGGATCCGTAGCGGACCCGAACGAATTCATCGAATCGGCCATCTGCTATAATACGTCCAGCGATTTTGAGCCCCCTCGCAAAGGCATCCATGCCTCCGACGTGAGCGTGGAAAAGATCTTCCGGAAGATGAGACTCTCTCCGTCTCTTTGCATCGAAGTTAAGCCCTCCGGTGGTGAAGCCCACGCCATCATTCATTTTAAGAACCCTGAGCATGATATTGGCACACTGATAAATATTCGTCGGGAACTGATCTGTATCCCACCCGATCAGCTGGTCACCACGATTTGCGTCGATCGAGCCGAGAGCTCCGGCAGCGGAAGCAACGTCCAATTCATGCTCCATTGTGTGCCCTGCCAGCTCTGCATGGTTGGTTTCTATGTTGAGCTTAAGATGGTCCATCAGGTCATACTCCCTGAGGAAGTTGAGACAGGCCGCCGCATCGGAGTCATACTGATGGGTAGAAGGTTCGCGAGGTTTCGGCTCAATGTAGAATTGTCCGGTAAATCCAATTTTCTTTGCATGATCTACCGCCATGTGCAGGAGCCGGGCGAGATGGTCCAACTCACGCTTCATATCCGTATTGATCAAAGATGCATAACCCTCTCTTCCTCCCCAGAATACATATCCTTCACCTCCGAGGGCATGGGTTGCTTCCAGCGCATGCTTTACCTGGCTTGCGGCATAGGCAAACACATCGGCGCTCGGCGAAGTAGCTGCTCCCTGAGCATACCGTGGATGGGCAAACAGGCAGGCTGTTCCCCAGAGTAATTTCTTACCACTACTATTCTGGGCCCCCTTCAATTCCTCAGTAACCCTTTCAAGATTTGAGTGCGTCTCGGACCAGCTGGAACCCTCGGGAGATACATCCCGGTCGTGAAAACAATAGAAATCAATCTGACTCTTCTCCAGAAACTCAAAGAAAACCGGAACCCTTGCCAGCGCATTGTCGAGGGACTCACTTCCGTCGTCCCATGGCATGTGGGCTGTTCCTGCTCCGAAGGGATCACCCAGTGGATTACGCATGCAATGCCAGTAGGCAGCACCGAACCGCAGATGATCCTTCATGCTTTTACCAGCAACCAGTTCGTCCGGATTGTAATGTCGGAAAGCGAGCGGATTGTCCGAGTCCGGACCTTCAAATTCAATCTTGGAGACGTTGGGGAAGTGGTCTGACATGATATTCGAGGTTGTTCGATGCTCCAAACCGCTTTTGCGGCAGGGGCCGGACGCTACAAAGCGCCCTCCCTGCCTGCCAGAAATAAATCGGGGATCTTCTGGGCTCGAAACGGCTTCACCCGTCCGGGATTATTAAAACCAGCACGGAATCTCCTTCCCTCAGCAACCTGCCGCCAGGAGAGGCACGGTCAGGTCAATCCGCTCATATTTCGATCCGATGTGCGAGGACCATTGCCGCCGTGAGCCCCCCGGGACCAGCTCCCACAACCACCACGTGTCTATCTGCGTTCTTGACTCAATCAGCCATGGTGCAGTCCAGTCACTTGAATTTCGTAGCCCGATACCCTGTCAGGTCAGGGTAGAAAATCTTGTCACTCAATTGAGGGTTAGTAACCACCCGGTCAAACACGATCTGCTGTGAGGATCCATCCCGAAGAGTCAGGTCTATGGATTGCAGCACCCCTTTTGCGCTCCTGGTGACAAAAGTCAGAACGCGGACGCCTCGCGCCAGCTGTCCCTTGGGCTGAACATTAATTCGACTAGTTCCATCCTGACTCTTAACTCCAAGCAAATCGTATTTTTGCTCAAACTCTTCCCAGTTTCGGGGGAAGCCTCCAGCCAAGATCGCCATGCTGTTTTTGCTCTCGCCCGCCGGAGCCTTCTCGTATTGGAGAGAACGAGGTCGCATCACCAGCAACTCATCTTTCACCCGGGTCACAATTGTCCGCGGAGGATTACCCGTCTGCCACCGGAACCTCGGGCCTCCTCTCCGATCCATCCATAAGATCCCATCCTGACGGATCATGGATTTAAGACTGGTCAGTTTCCTGATCTGGGTAAACTCGACCTCCAGCGCCTCGACGCCAGCATTAGTGGACAACCATCGTCGAATTACCCGCTCCGCATCACCCTCCCTATCCGCCATGAGCTTACCCCCCGACATGAGAAACATGAGGGTCAGAAAGTGAATTGTGAACCTCTGCATCTCGAGGAAACGCTAATCAACTTGATTCCCACTGTCAGCCGCGGAATTCGAACCCGGGTGCAGAAGACAATACCAAGCAGGCAAGAGGGTTACCGCCACCACAGTATTAGCAAGAATTCCTACCGCACAAACGACTCCCAGGCTGGAGAGCCCATCCGCGGATGCCGTGGCTAATGAGCCGAAGCCAATTGCCGAGGAGAGCCCACAAAAGGTCACCGCCTTTCCCATTCCCTTCCGTACTGCCGCCAGATCTCCCCCGCTTCGTCTGAGGGCAAAAAGCATGTGGATACTGAAATCGAGGCCGATACCAAAAAGAAGTGGAATTCCGCATAGATTGAAAGAGTTCCACGACAATGGAGTCCAGAAAGTAAGAATGACGATCACTGCCCCACCGAAGAAAAGAGCAAGGAGAGTGAGGACCAGATCCCTCCATGAGCGATAGACAAAGGCCAGCACAGCAGTCAAAAGGGCAAGCATCGGCAGTAAGATTCTCCATAAATCTTCAGCGATTCGCTCGTTCAAGGCCGTTGCGAGCGAAGGCAGGTTAGCGACATTGGCATGGTCGTCACAGATCGCAGTCACCCACTCCCTTTCACTCGGGTTCGCCGGCGTCACGGCTACCACGGCCGCAACACTATCCTCACCTTCGGTCACGATCTGGTCCACCGTCCACTTCGCTAGCCTCCCTGTCGGACGAACTATCTGCTCCCCATCCGACTGCTCGAGATACTGCGTCCAGGAATTGATAACCTCGCGGGTCAGGCCCATACCCTCCTGCGTGAATCCAACCTCATCAATCTCTGAGAGAAGACGAGGTCCTTCCTTGATCAAGCCTCCCAGCAGCTGGGCGTTCCGGCGTTGGTATTCGGGATGTGGCACCCAGGAGTCCGGGAAGATGACTGTCTCAATCAGCCCCGCAGCCTGCGCCCGGGAAGACCTTTCTTTAAAGGCTTGGAGCTGGGCGTGCAATTCTCCAAAATTCCCAGCGGTGATCACCGCTGGAGTGGCTTGGCTTTCGCCATGCAATTCTTCACTCATCTGATTCCAGGTAATCAATGCCGGGCTCTCCTTCATCCTGAATGGATGAAATTCCGCCTCGATGACGGACTTTTCCATCATGAGTGCGGACCCAACTGCAGCGAGCGGGACAAGCACTGCGAGAACTCCTGCTACTCCCTTTCCCACTGAGGAGGGAACCCAGTCGCGAGCGGCACCTCCAGACCGCTTTCTCGCGAACTTCACGGCGGCTGGAGCGAACCCAAACAGCATTACGGCTGCACCCACCAGTATTCCAAGGGCCACAAGATTACCAAGCTCGGCCAGTCCCGGCAGGGAACTAAGATTCAGGCTGAGAAAGACCGCCGCAGTTGTGACCGCGGCCCACGCTATACCCGGTCCAACCGCCCTTCGAAGAGCCCGGGGAGACTCCGGATTACTAAGAGCCTCCCGGTAAAGAACTATCGCATAATCTACCGCCAGCCCCATCAGAATGGCAGCAAATCCTACGCTTATCACACTCAATTCTCCAAGAGCCCTCTCAGCCACGGTTAGAGTAATCGCCAAAACGCCCATCATCGCCGCGAGAAGCCAGATGAGAGGAGTCACTTGCCGATGAACCAGAAAGAAGAGAGCCGAAATGAAGACGAGGGTCAGACAAACCGAGAGCGTCATGTCTCGTTCCATCCCAGCTCCGACCTCTGACATGAAAGCCGGGGTGCCGGTAAATCCAATATCCACCTGAACTTCCTTCCCTCCTTCTCCATTCCATCCCTTGAGCCATTCATTCACCAGANNCCGNACTTCCTGTAACCAGANTCTNACTTCCCTGTAATCGGAAAAATCAACTCCGCTCCCCTCTACGTACAGGATNTCGAACTTACCNGAGGGNGAACGCATTGGATCCAGAGCCGGAGAACTTTCTCCTCCNGAACCGGATCCAAACTGAGAAAGCCGGAGTGGGTCGTAGCTCCTTANCANNGCGCTCTCGGTGTCAAAGGCATCATTGATCTGCTCCAGCGAATCCTCGAGGGTCTCCCTTGATTGAGGAGCAGCCAGCCTNCTTGCCAAAGANGCAAGATGCTCAGGAGGTCCATTAAACCANGCCCANGCNACAAGCGGACCACCCTCCNNGACTATNTTTTCAAAATCAATCTCCCGAAAGAGGTCGGCGATTAGCNTCTTCTCCTNACTAAGCTTACTAGCCAGAGAAACTGTTGCCTCATTAACAGCTCTACCGGACTGCCCCTCTACAGTGATAATTAACTGGGCGTCTCGACTGAAATACCGGTTGATCTGCTCCAATCCCCGCGCTTCTGGCAGGTCATTTGGAAGCANCTCAAAAACATCAGATGAAAAGCGAACNCGTACGATCGCGAGAACCGCCATGACCACAATGAGAATGACAATCGCTGCAGGAAGNACTCTTCTCATGATTCCTTCTGGTGAATTTCATGCTGGAGGTGAGACATCAGGCGGGACAGNCGATGCCGGGTATGCCGCTGAACCACNATACAGGGNATATTNGAAANCAAGGCGTATCCCGTAATGATTATCGCGGCCANAGGCCAAGGATTCCATANGAGCGCCACCAGCACACACGGAATCTGAATATNATGAGCTAGNTCGCCGCGGCAGGTTTCTATCCGGAACCGGGATATGTAATCCAAGTCGCGACCGNCGAGAGATTTTTTTGCAAANCCCCCAAGCCAGGGGGCNCCGTCAGGCAAAAGATCCTTCCANAGCCGCACTGCAAGAAAGCGCTCGTAGANTCGCCCCCCCATTTCCCNCCTNCGCTCACGAAAGAAGNAGGATTCCGGACGAAAATTATCCCCCCCCTTCCNNGTAANNAGCCATGAGGGNACCANATGACATATTGGTATCACGGTCAGNTTGAGGACCACGATCACGGCATTGGGAACCTCAANAAACATCACGCCCCTTCCACTGAACCGTTCCTCCTTTTTTCTTCCGCCTCACAGCCTGAAAGAAGACGANTTGATAGAATATGAGACCCACAGGAAAAGCTAAGGCTGTCAGAATGGAATATCTCCCNGAGGATCGNAACAGATANATNCACTGCAGAGTCCAGAGGACATACAGAGCGACCATCGCAAGCANNAGAGACGGAGAGGCTATGGCCCCGAAACAAACGGGTANTGCCGACATGAAGAGGCCAGACATCCATAAGGAAATCCCCAGAANGGCTGCCTTCGGNGTATTGGCCGCCCCTGAAACCGTGCCTTTACTCCACCCTGCGATCAAATCNCGGATTCCCCCGGGGAACATNCGCATGGAAATCGTATCTTTACCGAGCCAGCAGGACCGNTCGATGCCTGCAGANGCAAAACACCGCGATAGCTGAAAGTTCTCCAGCACGTCNCCCTTGACTTGAGAGTGGCCCCCGACGAGATCGTATTCCTNTCTTGAAACCAGCATNAGCTGTCCAAATAAGCCAATATCNCGGGCGGATGNACCCTTCGCCGTGAAGGCATTCATCCCGAGAATCATCGTGATNTTNAAGAAGGCCGATAACTGCTCATAGGGGAACCGAATCTCNTGGTAGGGACAGACTGAATGAACCCGNGGTTCTCCTTCCGCTAATNGCATGAGCCTTTCNAAGCCACCNTNCACAAACTTGGTATCAGCATCAACAAAAAGCAACCAGTCCCCGGTAGCGGCCNCCGCACCCTGATGGCAGGCCCAGGGCTTACCCAGCCANCCTNGAGGGGGAATTTCTCCAGATAGGACGNGAGCCCCNAGCTCTCTGGCGANCACCTCNGTCCGATCTTCCGATTGGTCNTCTACTACGATCACCTCGTGAANCCTGCTCCCCTTGAGNGAATCCANAAGCACCTGAATGTTNGCNTCTTCGTTTCGGGCTGGAACCACCACCGATATNCGNGGGGCTGCCNGGAAGCCCGCCGGAACGGATGGAACACGTCGAAAGCGGACAAACAGCCCCCAGGAAACCAACCAAGAGAGNAAGCTCAACCCGGTAACAATCCAAAGCGCANCCTCCATCACAACAGACAATCCGATGGGCCCGCTCANGAGCGATTTTTATCATCACAGGCGACCACTCTGTCGGACACNTTCTGGCCACACAGAATCGCCATCGGCATCCCTCCACCNGGATTNACGCTTCCCCCGGTAAAGAACAGATTACGATACCTGCTGGACTGTTTCGGAGCCTTGAACCCCTTATTCAGCTTCCAGTCAGAGACAACCCCGTAGATCGAACCCTGGTTGGAGTTGTAGAGCCCCTCGATATCAACGGGTGTGAGCAGGTCCTCTACCACCGTATGCTTTCTGAGGTTTTNAAGACCCATCCNCTCCAGTTTATCAATCACCCTGTCCTTGAGGCCAAGNTAATCCTCCATGGTATGNGGGTTCTCTGGATTAATTGGCGGGATATGGGGAAGAATCTTGAGGTTNTCGTAGCCCTNCGGAGCNTTACTCGGATCGGTTCGAGTGGGCGCAACGAGATANATTGTGGGGTCTTCNGGGAGCTTACCCTCCTGAAAAACCGAATTAAAATGCTCACTCTGCTTCTGTGAATAAAAGAAATTATGATGAGCCAGNTCCGGGTAGATACGATCCGTCCCGAGNTGGAGAACAAGCCCGGAGCANGCAGGCTTGAAGCGCTCCAGCTTCTTCATGAAGGCTGGCGGCTCACTCAGCAGACGACGATANGCGGGNAAGACTTCCATNTTGCAGACAACGTAGTCAGATCTGATCTCTTCACCGCCCTCAAGCGTNACCCCGCTCACGCTGCGCACCCCAGTCCGATTGATCTCNNGGACTTCCTCCCCCAGCCGCAGTCCGATCCCAAGCTCANGGACGAGACGCTCGAGTCCTCGTGCGAGATTATACATNCCTCCTNTCACGTACCAGAGCCCGTAGTCGAACTGGATCACCGGCATCATGTTCATGTAGCCGGGGGCATCAAGGGCCGAGGAGCCAACATACTTGATNAAGTATTCGAANATCCTTCTCAGATATTCATCGTCNAAGTGATCAGCGATGGANCCNGCCATGCTTTTGCGGTGATCCATCTGAAACAGCANTTTNCGCCACCCGTAATGTCGGATAAACTCCCAGACATTATCCAACCCCTTGCTGAAGTAGCCCTCATTGACCANATCATATTGCCCTCTCGCATANGTGAGAAACTCTTGAAACTGGCGCCAATGNTGCTCCNCGTCACCNGGNANCTTNNNCAACTCCTCACGCATGATCTTCGGATCCTCATCGAGATCGACAANCGTGCCGTCCTCAAAAAAGTTNCGCCAATGNGGGCTNACCGACTCCAACTCNAGGTAGTCTTCCATCTTCCTGCCAGCTCGCTCAAAGAGGTTCTGAAAAAACTGAGGCAGAGTGAAAATGGAGGGGCCAAGATCGAAACCAAANCCTTCGATCTCCTTGAAGTTCAGCTTNCCTCCAATTTGGTCGTTCTTTTCGACAATTTGAACATCAAAACCCTCCGCACGAAGGGAGATGGCTGCAGCAAGCCCACCGAGCCCTGCCCCAATAACGAGGACAGACTTGTTTCTTTGCGTAGAGGAGACGGCCATGGGNAAGNTACTATCGGCTGTTTCAGCCACCGCTATGATTGGCGAGATCTCCAACGATTCAACCGCAAAGCGGATTTCGNCCCCCTCNAGGGCCTACAAAGGTTGAGGACTTCCCCATTCTCGGCCACACTAGACGCGTAGTCCGGGNCATGGCCGAATATCCCCAAGATTTTCAAGCGATATTTCAGAAGCAGAAGGAGTTCTTTGAGACCGGCAGGTCTCAGGGGCTATCCCTCCGCCGCGATCGCTTGTCCCTCCTTTCCCAGGAGCTGGAAAGGCGCACTGAGGAGGCGCTTGAGGCTCTACAAGCCGACCTCGGCAAGCCCGCTCTGGAGGCCTGGCTGGCGGAAATACACTTTCTCAGGTGCGAACTACGACACTGCCTCAAACACCTGAAACGGTGGCAGAGGCCCCAACGGGTAGCAAATCCATTTTATTTCTGGCCAGCACGCAGTGAAATCCGGAGACAGCCCTTCGGGCGGGTTCTCATCGCATCCCCGTGGAATTATCCACTGCAACTCTCGCTAAGCCCCCTGATCTCCGCAATCGCAGCCGGAAACTGCGCGATCATTAAGCCCTCTGAATACGCGCCCCAAACCTCTGCCTTTATTTCCGACCTGATCGCATCTGTATTTGATCCGGGCCATGCCACCGTGATCACGGGTGGAGCCGCAACCGGAGAAGCGCTGCTTAATCTTCCATTTGAATTCTTTTGCTATACCGGTGGAGAGAAAGTGGGACGTTTCTACGCGGAGGCCGGAGCAAGGCATCTCTCTCCTGTTCTTCTGGAACTGGGAGGAAAATGTCCTGCTCTGATCGGTCGAGATGTGAACCTTGCAAAAGCTGCCGAGCGTATTATCGGCGGAAAATTCTTTAACGCAGGACAAACATGCATCGCGCCAGACTTTGTGGTGCTTCCCTCTGAACTCCATGACGATTTCCTTCACCTCTGCGAGACGGAGATCCGCCTGTTATATGGGACAACTGCTGACCGCGATTTGGCAAAGATCGCAAACAAGCACCACTACCAGCGACTCCAAAAACTCACCGGCCCAGATACAGTATCAATCGGGATGGATCGCCCCGAGGAACTCTCTCTCGCACCCCGTCTACTCCCAAACACACGATGGGACTCTCCCGTCATGCAGGAAGAAATCTTCGGCCCACTTCTTCCTTTAATTGCCTGCGAAAACCTTACTCAGGCTCTCGCCTCTCTGAAGAGCCTTCCCTCTCCACTGGCCCTCTATATCTTCTCGAACGATCGAGGAGAAAGTGAACGAATCGCGGACTCTCTCCCATCAGGTTCGGTTTGCTTCAATGACGTCATGAAGCCAGGGACGAATCACTTTCTCCCCATGGGCGGCCTCGGCAAAAGTGGACTTGGCCGCTATCGAGGCCGATCAGGATTCGAGCAGTTCAGCCACCAGCGCCCCTTTACGCGCCGCTGGCTGACCCGAGACCCCTTCATGGTAAAGCCGCCGTATGAGAACAAACTCGCGCGGTTGAGAAGGTTTCTTAAGCCTTGAACGGGGAACATCGAGGCCCGCCTCGCCCCAAAATCGATAGGATTCCGTGCTGAGCTAGGATTATCGAATCCTTAATGATATTCTTAAGTATATAACCGTAAGCAAGTTGTGCATAAAACGGGCTTGGTGGAGTTTCCTCTTTGTTTTTCTAACTAGTTAGACTAGTTTGTTTTTCGTGAGGAGAATTGGAATCTTTGAGGCCAAGACCAAGTTGAGCTCTATCGTGGCAGAAATCATGACAGACGGCGAAGTGTTCCAGATTACAAAGCACGGCCGCACGGTAGCTGAAATCCGCCCTCCCAGCCCCCAACCAAATCTACCCAGACGAGGCATGGCGAGAGGGTCTGGATTCTGGATGGCAGACGACTTTGATGAACCCCTCTAAGGGAAATCACCTCTCTGCATGCATCCTTTTCTCAGTCGCTCCAGACGATCCCCACGCACTCAAGGACTTCTAAAATTTACCCTCAACTATCCGGTTTGTTCATCAGCAGGATGAACCGGCCCGGCCTGAAAAGTCCTCACGCCCCCCACTTTACTGCTGCCCTGAAACCCCCTGCCTTGCCGGACCCCGGGACTTGTCCCGGGGTCCGGTCTCCCTCAACCGGTCACTGAGTAGTCACCCCTCTGTATCCATGAACCTTCTCTTGGACTCTAATACGCTCGTCTGGTTTCTCGAGGGTGCCCCCGAGCTTTCGGAAACAGCGGCTGGCCTGATTGAGAAAGAAGATTCCCGTTCCCTTGTCAGCTCCGTCACATCCTGGGAGCTAGCCGTGAAAACCGGACTAGGTCGCCTACGAATTCCCTATGGTCTTGGAGAAGAGTTCAATAGCACCATTGAGTCCATAGGACTCGAATTACTCCCCCTGAGCCCGGCCGCCCTCGCCCGAACTACGCGACTACCCCGTCACCATCGGGACCCCTTCGATCGCCTCTTGGCAGCAGAGGCCTTGGAACAAAGTGCTTCGCTTATCAGCCCCAATGAGATTTTTGACTCCTATGGAGTCAAGCGCGTCTGGTGACCTGACTCACCTCATGGGTCAAGGTCTGTTTCTGTCAATATCCGGAAGGCGCTCCTGAGTCTTGTGGTCACTGGGCCCGGCACACCACCTAGAAGTTGTCCGTTCACGGACCGGATGGCATGCACCTCTCTTGTGGTAGAGGTTAGGAAGGCTTCCTCTGCCCCTACCAGACTCGTCACCGGAACAGCTTTCTCCCTGACCACAATTCCTTCCCTTTCGCATAACTCGAGCACCAGGGCCCTGGTGACGCCAGCCAGACAACCTCCCTTCAGCGGAGGCGTCAGAAGAATCCCCTCACTTACAAGGAATACGTTGGAACCCGTGCCCTCACACAATTCACCCCGCGTGTTGGGAAAGATCGCCTCACCGGCTCCGAGAGATCTCGCCTCCTCCAGAGCAACGACATTCTCCCCATAGGAGGTCGACTTGACTCCGGAGAGAGCACCGTTCTCGTTGCGGGAGTAAGACACCACAATTACGTCCTCCGTATCATTCCAGTTTGTTGCGGTGCTGGCGGCAACAAGTGTTGTCTCACTTGAATTCCCCCGTTCGCTTCCCAGCGGAGCTGGTCCCCCAGTGACCGTAATTCGCAAGCGGGCCCGGCAGGCACTCAAATCATTGGCACGGAGAACCTCCAAGCTTGCTTCCAGAAGCTCATTGCGCGGGCGTAGTGAAAGCCCCATGACAGCTGCCGACCGCTCCAAACGTTCATAGTGCTTTGAGAACGCGAACGGATGTCCCGCATAACAAATCATGGTCTCAAACACTCCATTCCCGACCGTAAATCCGTGATCAAACGGTGAAATACGCATCTCTTCTGAGGACTGGAGTGAACCGCTCATCCAAACCAAAGGCTTCATGCCCCAAGAACATAACAACGAAGCACTGTTTGCAACCCTGGCTCTACCCATCTCCTTCGGGCCATCACCCCCTGATCCCCTCACAGGCGCCCTATCAGAGCGAGCGAACCTGATTCTCAAGACCCTCCCTGAAATCACGTAAGGATAATTCCAGCAATCTCAGCTCCCGTTCGAAATTTTTCACGGCCTCACTCACATCATCAAGATCCCCCTTCCCTGACCGCTCATTCAACTCGGTCGCGCTTTCCCAGGCACGACTGGCGCAGAAGTTCCCTACCAGCCCCTTCAGCCGATGTGCCGATTCATGAATCGTTTCCATATCCCCACTCTCTTCAGCTTCCCGTAGGGAACTCCACATTGCTTCCATCTCTTCCTCAAAAATCTGGATAAGCTCACACATCAAGTCCTCGTCCCCAATCCGCTGAATGAAAGCTTCTGAATCAAACACCCTCGTATCCAGCTCCTTTTCAACGACCTGTGAGTCGTCGCTCTCACATTGGGCAGATCGCTGACTTGCGGGTCCATCTATTCCCCTCTCGGCAAGAGAACCATATTTCTCAACAACCTCATAAAACTCCTCGGCCTCAATTGGCTTCGAAATATAATCATCCATTCCAACCTCAAGGCACTCTTCCCGATCTCCCGGCATTGCATGTGCCGTCATCGCAATGATAGTAACGTGCCCTTCGGCATTTTTTTCCCGGTCTCTTATTTCCCGACAGGCCTCATACCCGCTCATCACCGGCATCTGGATATCCATTAAGATCACATCGAATTCTTGCTTGAGGGATCGATCTACTGCCTCCTTTCCATTTTCCACTACCGTCACCCGGTGCCCCCTGCGCTCGAGGAGTCGAACAGCTACTAACTGATTCACTTTCCCGTCCTCCGCAAGAAGGATACTCATACTTTCTACTCCTCTCTTCTCCCGCCGGGACCCCCTCCGGCTTTCCTGTGGCTTCCTCGTACCCATCCCCGTAGCCAGCATGACCGCATCAAGGAGTGGTGACTGCTTGATGGGCTTGTTGACAACCTTGCTAATTCCTACCTCGTTGACTTCCTTCTCCGGTGATCCATCGCTGACCGAGGTGAGCAGGATCATGGGAAGTTTCTTCCAGTGGGGGTAGGCATGTACTCGTGCTGCGAGCTCAATTCCATCGTCATCGCCCAATCCCCGGTCCACGATCATCAATTTTATTTCCTCTCCCTCGGATTCTGTTCCTCCGAGAGCTTCGAGGGCTGCCGCGGCATTTGGAGTCAACCTAGGTCGTAGACCCCAGCTTTTCAGCATATCTCCAATGATTTCGCGCTGTGTAGCATTGTCCTCCACGACCAACACATGAAGACCATCGAGCGGCTTCAAATGATCTTTTTCGTTGTCACTCTCCTCTGATCCGACGCCCAGGCGCACCGTAAAACGAAAGACGCTTCCTTCGCCGATGGCGCTTTCCGCCCAGATCTCGCCTTCCATTTTTTTCACAATCCGCTTCGAGATTGCCAAACCCAGGCCAGACCCCCCGAATTCTCTCGTAGTTGAACTATCGCCCTGTGCGAAGACCTCGAAGATTTTTTCCAATCTGTCCGCTCGGACACCGATCCCGGTATCTCTTACCTCAAAGAGAATTTCTACCCGACCCTCGAGCTCCTTCACTTGTTCAACTCCCAGAACAACCTCTCCACTATCCGTGAACTTAAGGGCATTCCCCACAAGATTTACAATCACCTGCCGTAATCGGGTGAGATCCCCAGTAAGGATCCGAGGCACTTTCCCACCCACCCTGAAAGCTAGTTCAATATTTTTTTCGACTGCCCGGGGCGAAAGCGTATGAAGAATATCTCCAACGGAGTCACGGAGATCGAAGTCACGGCTCTCCAGTTCCAGTTTCCCCGCCTCTATCTTTGAGTAGTCGAGAATATCGTTCAAAAGCATAAGCAACGAATGCGCCGACTGCTCCACCAAGACCTGATAATGAAGCTGCTCTTCGGTAAGATCAGTACCCAGAGTCAGCTCCGTAATCCCCAAGATGGCATTCATTGGAGTACGGATTTCGTGGCTCATATTCGCGAGAAAATCACCCTTGGCCTTACTCGCCTCATTCGCCTGCTCCATGGCTTCTCGCAGGTTCTCCTGAGTCTCACCTAGACGAGTACGCATCTGATTGAACTCGTGACTAAGCTCGGAGATCTCATCATGCCCCACCACCGCGATCGGAACCCTGTGGGTTCCGTTCCCGATCTGCTTTGTTGCCTCTACCAACTTTCCCATTCTCCATGACACCGGGAGGACCACCCAGAGCATGACCGCGACGCCGAGAAAAGTCCCGACCGCTGCCGCTAGAATTACACTGTTCCGCAGCTGTCTGACCGGAGCAAGCAGTGCATCTGCCTCCGCGGTATGGACCACGACCCATCCCAAAGCACGCATGAGTCCTTCCTCAGACGGCTTGGAGTATGTAAATACCTGCTCCCCATCGGGGATCTCTCCCTCAAAGAACTGAAGGCCGTCCTCAATATCACCACGGTTTTGCCCAAGGTAGCGGCTCCCATCTGATAAGGTGCGGGTTTCACCTCTCCCTCCAATCCGAATCAATTCGGCCTCTCTGTTCAGAAGCACCATCCCGCGATCGCGCCCGCCTCTCCTTGCATGAGAATCAACAATCTCGAGCACTTCCTCGAGATTGATATCGACCCTGAGAACACCGAGAAAGCGGCCTGCTGAATCCTCAATCCTCTGGCAGAAATCAATACTCACGATCTCTTCTCCCTTTTGGTCCCGTTCCACCCGAACGGATCCCAGGTAGCGGCCCTGGGCCTTGGCCGTATTCCACCAAGTGGTTGATCCATGGAAATACTCTGCCTTCCTGCCACTCTCGGCCACGATACCCCCAAAGGAATTTGTCAAAAGCACCTCTCGAAAAATTCGAACCCCGCCACTGAAGTCGGACATTCGCAATACGGTTGATCCAAGTTCGGTCATCAGCGTCTCATCAACACTGCCTTCCGGTAAAGACTCTCTCTTCCCCGGATCCTTCCAAGCCTCTGCGATTTGGTCCAAAAGGCCTTCCTGATTTTGAAGAACTCGGTTCGACCTGGTCACCGCATCGATGACTTCACGTTCCCTGACAAATTTCTCCCAGGTTTCGGTGCGGGCCTCCAGAATGCGATCAATTTCCTCCTGTACTGACCGAACCTCCGCTCCCGCTGATATTCGGATAGATTCCCGGATCTGATCCTGTGAAATCTTGACCACATATATTCCCACTAACCAGATGAGCGCCGGAGGAACGCAGATCGTGAGCAGTAACTTGGTGGAGAGCCTCATCTTACCATGATTAGAGAAGGATTCCCCGTAACGGAAATCCCTGCAGGCGAAACTCTCAAGCCCGGCACTCCGGGCCGAAACGAGAGCTATACCTGACTAAGAATGCCGGTAGAGTCTCCAAGCCTTCCCGCTGGAGCTCCAATTTCGTCAAGCATCCGCAGGTAGAGATTATTCATGGGGACATCCCCTTTCAGATCAACGTGCCTCCCGGTCCGGAATTTACCGCCTGCATTTCCAGCAAGGATAATCGGAAGGTCGTTGTGCGTGTGGCGGTCGCCATCGGAGAGGCCTCCGCCCCATACGATCATGGAGTTATACAACAGCGGCTTACCATCGACATCCTTCGTGTTGCGCATCCGCTCGAGAAAGTAAGCGAGTTGCTCAAGATAGAAGGTATCAATTTTCGCGATCTTTTCGATCTTGGACCTGTTTCCTCCATGGTGTGAAAGACCATGGTGCCCTTCTCTCACTCCATGCGTCGGAAAATTTCGGTTGCTTCCATCATGAGCCAGCAGGAAGGAAGCAATCCGGGTCTGATCCGTCTGGAAAGCGAGAATCATCATCTCGAACATGATCCGGATGTGCTCGTGGTATTCCCTTGGGGCTCCGTTTGCAGGAGGTTCTACACCGGGATCGGGCGGGGGGCCTATACTTTCGGCTTTCTCGATCTGCCTCTCAATCTCGCGTACGCCGGTCATATACTCGTCCAGCTTCTGCTGATCGTTCCTGCCCAGGCTCTTTTCCATCGCCTTCGCGTCTTCGAGAACAAAATCAAGAATTGAGCGCTTTTCCGCTCGTCGCCTCGCTTGGCTTTCACCACGCTCAGATTGGGATCCACTCCCGAACAACCGTTCAAATACCAAGCGCGGGTTTGACTCGGGAGTCATCGGTTGTGTCGATGAGCGCCAGGAGATGTTATACTGGTAGGCGCAGGAGTAGCCTGAGTCACAGCTACCTGACTTGCGCACACCATCACAGGAAAGCTCAAGCGATGGCAGTCTTGTTTCCTGTGCGAGATAGTTGGCCGCCATCTGGTCCACCGAAATTCCCAGACGAATATCGGACCCTGATGTTTTTCTGGGACGAGTTCCGGTCAGGAAGGTGGCGTTTCCACGGGCGTGGTCTCCGGCGCCATCTCTGCCACCCCAGCCATTAGCCTGCTCAAGTCCTTTGACGATCTGAATGTCCGGGCTCGCATCTTTGAGAGATTGCATGGAATCGTTGAGCACGAACTTCTCACCGACCCCCTGTGGCCTCCACTTGTCCATGATCACCCCATTGGGAAGACAGAGATATGCCATTCGCAGTGGAGCTCCACTGGCAGTTAAACCACGCGCACCAGCCAAGGGTTTTGCCAGACCCAGAGAGCTGAACCCGGGGAGGGCCAAGGTCGCTCCCAGCCCCCTGAGAAAGGCTCTTCGTCCCGGAAGTAGTTTTATGTCCCTCATCCGTTGTCAGTATACGCTAATATTAAAGTGATTCGCACAGAAATTCTTGACTGATTTTCGCGTGCCGCCAATCCCTAATTTTGCAGCCTGTCTCCGTCCCCCCGGCGCTTCTGGAAGGGGGTGCTCTCCACCACTCCGTAAATCAGCTCCGCCATTTTGCCCTCTTGGGCAAGCAAGCGACCAACAATACGGTCGACCGCTGGAGCATCATAATACTCCACGCCCCTTCCGAGCGCATAAGTAAGCATCTTCTCGGTAAGGCACCGGTAAAAGTCCTCTTTCCGGGAGCTAATCAGGATCTCCTTAAGCTCCATGACGTTAGAGAATTTCTCGCCGGTAACAAGCTGCCCCGCACTATCGATTGGCTGACCCGCGTCCTCCTCTCTCCACTGTCCGATGGCATTGAAGTTCTCAAGCGCAAGACCGATGGGATCCATTCGCTGGTGGCACGATTTGCAAAGCGCCTTTTCCCGATGTGCCACCATGATCTCCCTCATTGTGCCCTTGGCGGACGCCTCTTCTGAATCTTCCAGCTCCGGAACATCGGGAGGCGCAGGCGGAGCAGGAGTCCCAAGGATATTCTCAAGAACAAAGAGCCCCCGCTTCACCGGAGAGGTTCTGGTTGGCTGCGAGGTTACCACAAGAAAGGTCCCCTGAGTAAGAATGCCGCCGCGAGACTGCTGCTCTTTATCGAACTCAACCCGGCGATATCGATCGCCCTTCACTCCGGACACTCCATAAAAGTTGGCAAGGCTCTCGTTCAGAAAAGAGTACCTCGCGTTGAGCAGCTCGAGGATCGGCCGATTTTCTCTGAGAATATGTTGAAAGAAGAGCTCCGTCTCTTCCCCCATATCGTGGCGCATCTCCTGATCAAAAACCCGTTCAGCATTCCTCTTGTTGCTCTCCCCGATAATATGACGCACATCAATATTCAAGCTCACAAGATCCCGCGCCTGAAGCCATTGACCCACAAAATTCTTTACCATGCGGTCCGCTTTCTGATCAGACAGCATTCGATCGACTTGCGTGCGAAGCTTGGCACGCAGCTCGCCCTTGGAGGCCAGACTGAGCAGCTCCTCATCAGGAGTTGAGCTCCAGAGGAAATAGGAGAGGCGTGACGCCAGCGCGAACTGGTCAACCGGAACCACCCTGCCGGGATTATCAGGCTCNGCCTGCACCTCCCTTCGGAAAAGAAAACGCGGTGAAGTAAGAANTGCNGTGACGGCAAGTTTAACCCCATCTACAAACTTCGCTCCNTCCTCCCGGNTGCGAGCCAGNGCCATGGCCGTNAACCCATCGACAANACGGGCCTCCGCGGGNCGNCGGAATGCCTTAGACGCAAACTCCCTTATGATCTCACGCAGGTAGNCCTCCCGCTCTGACTCCTCCTTGGGCGGTAGTCCCTTNAAAAAAATCTTCCGGTAGGTTTCCGGGTAAAGCTCCCAGGCACTGCCCGCCTGACGAACCAGCTTATAATCCTCCACCCTGACTCCCCAGGTTCCCTTCCCCTCCCCAGNATTCCCAGGGACAATGGAAAACTCAAAGCGATGGTTTCCCTCGCTCAACTGGATCTCGGTCCTGAACTCGCCCCTCGCCCGATTGTCTCNATCGACTTCCACCGACTCAAGCTCCTTGCCGTCAACCAGAATGCGCCAAGTGGCAGTCTGACCCTCGGGGCGACCACGCTCGTTCTCAATCCGGTAACTCACCTCCAGATCATATGTCCCCGCTTTGCTAAATCTTCTCTCAGCTCCAACTGTATGCCCTTTGTCTGCTTCCATGAAACGAGCACTCTGCTGATTATTCCCCTTTTCTCGAAAGTTCCCCGCATCAATTACAATTGGACGCCGACGCACAGTCGTTGAGGGGAGCGCNAGATCGGCAATGGTCTCGGATGCCAATAGATACTTTTCAAGGAGGATAGGTGAGATTGTCAGCACATCACCAATGGTATCGAAACCGAATCCGGTATCATCGGGTGGAAANTTGTCATCCACATTGTAGGAGACCCCGACAAGATCCTGAATAGTATTTCGATACTCCTCACGATTGAGACGCCTGATTGTCACCCTCCCGGGATCCGGGTTTTCCGGGTCCAGCTTCAAAATATTACTCTCTATCCAANCCATCAGCTCCGCCCGTTCCTCGGGAGAGGGTTGGAAATCCCCCTCTGCGGGCGGCATAAGATGAGTCCTGACGTTNCCCCAGATCCGCAACCAGAGCCCCCGATTCTCAAGGTGGCTTGAAAGATTCTTGAAATCATCCAGCGCAATATCTCCCTTCTTGGCTCCATCGCCATGGCAGTCGTAGCAATAGTCCTGAAGAAAAGGCTCAATCTTATCCTTGAACTCGATTTCAACNTTCCCGGATGCGGTTACCGCCAATGATAGCAAAGTTCCCACAATAAGACGCGATGACCTCATATACCTAGCTTCACTACGGAGGAGATGATGCAAAAGTAACAAACATTTTCCACCGTTATTTCTACTCTCCAACTCACCGTCGCCAAGAACCTTTGTAATCCCCGGAAATCCCTTGACTCCCATGCACCCAGCGCCCACCCATCGGACCCAGATAATGATGAAATCAGCTATTACCCTCGCTCAGGTCGCGGAAGCCAAGGCCGGACCCTTCGTATTTCATCAACCCCTGCCTGAAAGCTTCTCAAAAGCGTCGAAGTTGGGCTTTGACGCTGTGGAGCTTTTCCTCCCTGGCCCCGACTTTATCGATCCCGGGACCGTAAACTCAATGTCCTCTGATCACAATCTTTCAATCGCAGCAGTCGGCACCGGCGCGGGTATGGTCCAGCATGGTCTTTCNCTCACNGACCCCGATCCTGACAAGCGGTCTCGCGCCCTTGAATTTGTCCTCTCCATGGTGGACTTTGGTAGCAAAGTTGGAGCTCCGGCGATTCTAGGTTCCATGCAGGGAAAGTGGGGAGGAGATATCTCCCGGGAGCAGTCCCTCGCCTGGCTGACGGAGGCNCTCCANGCTACCGATGCGCGCGCAGCCGAAAATGGAGTGAAGTTCATCTACGAGCCTCTCAATCGTTACGAAACTAATCAGTTTAACCAACTATCTACCGCGGCAGCGTATCTTGAAGAGTATGGACTGAACGATACTGTCCTCCTCGCTGACCTCTTCCATATGAACATCGAGGAGGCTGATGCGGGGCAGGCAATCCGTGATGCGGGATCACGAGTAGGTCATGTTCACTTTGCTGACTCGAACCGCCAAGCCGTCGGGTTCGGACATACCGAAATGACTTCCATCCTCTCCGCCCTCGGGGACATTGAATACGATGGCTATCTTTCCGCCGAAATCTTTCCTCTCCCCAGCCCTGAGGCCGCTGCAGAACAGACAATCAAGTCTTTCCGAGCCCTGACCAGCTGAGCGCTGCCTTCTTCTAACCCACGATCCTCCACCAAGTAATGCAATCGCGTCCCCTCGGAAANACGGGTCTGGATCTTCCGGTCCTGAGCTTTGGCGCTTCCTCACTCGGCCAGGAATTTCGACCCGTTCCCGTGGAGGAAGCGCTGTTATCGGTCCGGGTCGCTCTGGATCATGGGATTAATTTTATGGATACCTCTCCCTTTTACGGCAGGGGAATGTCAGAGGTGCTTCTCGGAATCGCACTACGTGGAGTTGCGAGGGANTCCTATCTGTTAGGGTCCAAGCTAGGACGCTACTCCCTCACCCATTTCGATTTTTCAGCCTCCCGGGTCGAAGAGAGCGTCCACGTCTCTCTGCACCGACTCGGAACCGACTATCTGGATGTCCTGCTCCTTCACGATGTTGAATTTGTAAAATTACCACAGATCTGGGAGGAGACCATTCCTGCCGCTCTGGCACTGAGGGACAAGGGGCTCGTCCGGGCTGTTGGTTTCTCCTGCTACCCGATGAAAACCTTCCATGAAGTCCTCGATCATGCGGAAGACCAGCTAGATTGTATTCTCTCCTACAACCAATATACCCTCCAGAACTCTGCCTTGGCAGATGACCTGCTTCCGCGACTGCGTAATAAGAACCTTGGGGTNATGAATGCTGGCCCATTCTCCGCGCGCCTTCTCACCAATGCTCCCCTCCCGGATTGGCTCAAGGANCCCGAGGAGGTTAAAGCCGCCGCCCGCGAAGCGGCCGAGCTCTGCGAGAGGGAGGGCGTTGATATCGCCCAGCTGGCCCTGCAGTTTTCGTGCGCCCACGAAGAAATTGCTACTTGCGTGGCAGGATCAGCGAACCCTGAAAACATTCGTAAATGGGCCGAATGGCTGGAAAAACCTCTCCCTCAAGATCTTCTACAGTCCGTTCTAAACATCTTCGAACCAGTCAAAAATATTGGGCACGTCGAGGGTCTACCCGAGAACAACTGACCTCCACGGCTACTACCAAGTCTTGCCTGAAAGGGACTCCCTGCTGAAGTAATTTNCCNAANGTCTGAACAAATCCACCAATGAAAAGAATCGATAAATTCACCTTCGGAGTCGGCGACCGTTTCGCACATCAGGCTGCACCTCAGCTCCGCGCTTTCCAAATGCTTGCCTCCAACGGAGTCNCCGTCACTCCAGTTTGGAACAAATCCAACCGGGAACACCTCATTGTAGGATCTGATCCGGCAGGCACCAGAGCAGCAGCTGAGAACGCAGTCAATCAGCTCAGCTGGCAATCAGAATTCCTGCTCGATGCNGATCATATCAACCTTGATACTGTCGACCGGTACCTTCCTCACTGCGACTTTTATACAATCGACGTCGCTGATGACATTGGAACTCCTGCCTCGCCGGAGGAGATCGAAGACTTCATCAATCGTCATCCCGAGCTGATTGGCACCATCACCATCAAGGGAATTGCCTCCCCGCTTGAAATTACCCGTGAAATGGTCGAGCAAACTGCAAGGCAGTTCCTGAAGGCCTGTGAGCTTGCCGGCCGGATATATCGCTACATCGCAACTGAAAAGGGAGGGGAAGACTTTATCGCCGAGGTCTCGATGGATGAAACTGACGACCCACAGACTCCACCCGAGATGCTCGTTATCCTCGCCGCTATCGCAGATCAAAATTTCCCAATTCAGACCATCGCACCGAAATTTACCGGGCGCTTCAACAAGGGAGTTGATTACGTTGGGGACCTTACCCAGTTTGAGCAGGAGTTTAACGATGACCTTGCCGTCCTCGCCCATGCGGTCAAGAACTACGGATTACCCGATACTCTCAAGCTCAGCGTTCATTCCGGATCGGACAAGTTCTCCATCTATGAGCCTATAAAACGAGCTCTTGCCCGCACCGGCGCAGGCCTCCATATCAAAACTGCTGGCACTACCTGGCTNGAAGAGCTCATCGGTCTCGCAGAAGCAGGTGGTGATGCCCTTGATCTCGCCAAGCAAATCTATGCCACCGCCCTGAAGAAAAAGGAGGCCCTGTGTGAGCCCTACGCTACCGTCATTGATGTTGATAATGCAAAGCTTCCGAGCTCCGAAGAAGTCGAAGGATGGACCAGTGATCAGTATACCAATGCCCTCCGCCACGACCAGAGCAACCCGGACTACAATCAGCACTTCCGGCAACTTCTCCACGTTGGATTCAAGGTTGCAGCCGAGCTTGGAGACACCTACCTCGACGCTCTCAAGGCCAATTCTGAGATAATCGGGAAGAACGTCTGCGAGAANATCTACGAGCGCCACATGGTGCCCCTGTTCGGAGGGTAGAAATCTCCCGCCGGCTCAGCTAATCGATGCTGGATCAACNTGCAGATCGTGGCATGCCCGGATAAAGCTCGCCGCACTCCAGGCCTGNAAAGCCTTCCCCATNGGGCGAGCCGTCTGACCGTGGTGCCACTCATTGAATTCCCATTTATGGGAAACNCCACGCGAGCAGAGNTCGGCTAACCTTAGGAGCTCCCGGCANGCCAGCCCTTTCATTCCCAACTTATAAATATACCGCACCCACATTCCGCCCACGAACGGCCAGATTCCGCCGTTGTGGTAGTGATTGGGAAGGTTGAGAAGATTCACAGTGTAATAGCTACGCCACTCGGGATCCCCAGCCTGTACCGGAGGATATAAATTCTTAACGAGCCCCGGTTCATTAGCACCAACGCCCCACAAAAANCGGAAGGTCATTAACGCCCTTTCCTTATCCAGGAGCCCCGTAAGGTAGGCTAGGATATTGCCGTAGACATCACAGCGCCAGCTGAAGCTAAAGGGTGAAATCTGGGCCATAAGATACCGTGCATCACCCAACGAGTTCTGGGTGTCCGTGAAGGAGAAACGCTGTTCAGAATCTTCGTCCGCAGGGCCTCCACCACCAGAAGTGGACGGCCAGAATTTCTTGACGAGTAACTTCGCGACAACTTCTGCCTGCTTCCGCCGCTCCTTTGCTAGCTCGACCTCTCCTCTCCGGTCGAGGATGTCCGCGAAACAGACAAGAGAGCGATACCAGAGAACCTCATCATAAAGCACGTGATAACTGAATCCGAACAGATCTGCCCAGTCGCTGGCTTCCGGGATCTCAAGAAGCCCACAGTTATTAGAGTCATGTGCACCAAGCCAGTCCATTGCCAGTTTTAAGCCATCAAAATGACGGTCTACAATTGACCAGTCTCCGGTCTCCCTCGCATAGGCTGCAATCCCTATAATGATCCACATCACACTATCGATTGAAGCGATACCCCCAACGCCCATGTATTCAGGCTCCCCTGTTTCAATCCGGACGTTTGCAGGAATCTGTCCGTTCGGAGCCTGCTTGGACATCAAGGTATCAAATGTTGCTACCTGTGCAGCGCGAATCTCTTGATCATCCAGGTCCAGGGTCCATATCGCCGTTATCGCGCCGTCCCGAGCCCAAACCGACCGATAATTCTCGTCACTTCCCGCATACTCGTTGTGCTNNAACGAGCATGCGGAGAATCCCTTGGGTGTGATATTGAGTTTCACTGCCTCGAGCGCTTTTTCATAGGCAGTCGCGAGAAACTCCTGATCGTCGTGTGTCAGCTCGCGGTATTCTTTAGGGCGAAACAAAACACGCCGCGCAGGCTCGTTGGAATTTGAAGAAGGGCGATTCATTCAGGATACGGAATGTTGTTGAGGGACCCAATCACACGTCAGAGTCCTGTCCCTCAGGGTCGTGCAGATGCTGGTAGCACCCTTTAAGCTGGTCAAATACCGAAAGAGTCCGCTTTGCGACCCCGGTCCATCCAAATTGCCGTCGCGCAAAACGGGCNCCCTCCACGGAGAGCCTCTCCCGCAGACCCTCGTGTCGGAGAGGCATGGCCAGCATCGCGCCGAATTCCTCCGGGCAATTAGGATCACCGTAAAGGGCGTGGGTACCGAACTCGATCGCCTCGTGCAATCCTCCGTGTGTTGTAACCACTGTCGGGGTCCCGCACGCCATCGCCTCGATCGCAGTCATCCCGAACGGCTCGTAGCGGGAGGGCANCGCGAAGACGCCTGGAGCCCTGTAGTAAGAGGCCATCTCATGATCCTCGATGTAGCCCAACCACTTAATTGCTCCACCTATCTTCAGCTTCCTGGCAAGGGATTTCCATTGATCTAGTTTTTCGCAGTCCCGGTCTGAATTCGCACCGACTGCCAGATGAATTCGAGCCTCGGGCACCAAGGATCGCAGGGTCGGCAATGCCTGAATAAGCAAATCGATTCCTTTGTTGGTTGCTGCCCGCGCAACGGTGTAAACATCTGTCGGAGCGAAGCTCAATCGCTTCCGAATGTCCACCAGATGAGGAGGCCTTACGGGGGTATAGCGTCCCACATCGATACCCGGTGGAATCATGCTGATATGGTCCTCTGGGATCCCGTAATGCNCAGTAATCAGCTCAACCTGCTGATGAGTTGTTGCAATAATCCGGTCGCAATTACGAAACACGAGGAATTCTTTGTCGATGCGCTCGTTGAACCGGTAAACCTTTTCCAGATCCTGAGAACCTCGTGCTCCTTCCATGTCCTGCCGTTTCCACCAGCCCAGTGAATGCGGAGTATGGACATGTGGGAGATGCAGCTCTTCAGCAATCCTCTGTCCAGCCCAACCGGCATCCCAGTAGTGGCTATTGACTACGTCATACCTTCGACTCTTCCGGCGCACTTCAGAGAGAAAATTATTTACAAAATCCTGAATAGATTCGTGCATGTCCTCCTTGCGGATGAACTCCCTGCCGCCATACGGAATTCTCCAGACCCGTAGACTTTTGTTGATCTCGTCGTATTCTGGTTGATCTTCAAAACGACGCGTCACTACGTCCACGTCGTATCCAAGCCTNGCAAACCGCTTGGCGAGCTCCAGGACAAACACCACCTGCCCTCCCGTGTCCGGCTTTCCCAGCTCAGGCTCTGCCCCCACGTAACCGTGGGTCGAAATCATCAGGATGGATTCTCGCTGGGGATCACTCATGGAGTTCCTCAATCATTCAAAGGACTCACAAACTTCTTTATCCAGCTGTTCCCCCGGTGGAATCACGCCCCAATGACGCAATCCCTCAATCACCCCGGAAGCGTAGCAACCAGAGGCCTGGTAGGCGGTCTCCCTTTCCACTGCCTCCCGCAGCTCCGCCCGGGCATTACCTACCACAATNCCCTGGGAAGATATTTCAAACATGGCCAAATCGTTTGCAGAATCACCCGCAACGAGCACTTGCCGTGCCACATTCAGACCAAGCAACTCTGCCACAAAGAGCATTGCCTGCCCTTTCCCGGCCCCGATCGGCAATACATCGAAGTCGCGCTGTCCCGAAATAACTACCAGGGAAGGCTGACCGCACTTAGCGATCGCCTCCCTCACCCTCTCTCGGCGCCCTTTCCCCTCCACCGCAAAACTTGCTTTGTAAGCAGTTTGAAACTCCTGCGCATGCGGAATACCCCCCAGATTCTCTACGATTTCGTCAACAATACCCCGCTGCCATCCGCAAAAACGCTCTTCCCACTCCTGAACAGGCTCTCCCTCAAGCATCACTTCGGTCCCCATCCCAGTCACAAGGTCGGTCGGGAAATAGCTTCCNGGAAATCCTGCTAGAGTCTTCTCCACACTCATNCGTGGTCGNCTTGAGTTCAACACGAGACGAAAGAGCTCTCCCTGACTTGCGTATTCCAGCAGCTCAGCCAATGCCTCCTCGTCTCCTGTGAGGGTGTCATCAATATCGCTGACAAGGCACCGGGGAAATGAATCGCTCATAGGCAAACAACAGAGGAGAAAATCCGCAGGATCTGATTCAGGCATTTGCACTCAGAATTGCAAGACCCAGACCCGGTTCAGAACGTAATTCACGCTTGGAGAAGAGCTCCAAGCGCGCGAACCTGTCACTCAATCAAGACACCTTCCTGCATGCTCGACGCCCACCACCACCTCTGGAAATACGATGCCATCCAATATCCCTGGATTGAGGGAACCTCTCCCCTCGCTCAGGACTACCTCATTCCGGAGCTCAGGGAGAACACGACCGCCGCCGGAGTAACTGGAACCGTTGCCGTGCAAGCCCGTCAAAGCGTCGAAGAATCCGACTGGCTCCTCGACCTGTCAGATCAGTGTGATCTCATCCGGGGAGTAGTGGGCTGGGCTCCCCTTGCTGATGATGATGTCGGGCGCCATCTCGATCGCCTCGCCCAACACCCCAAGTTCAAGGCCGTGCGTCATGTGATACAGGACGAGGCTGATGACCACTTCATACTCGGCACTGAATTCAATCGTGGCATCGCAAAGCTCAAGGATTACGAACTCGTCTACGACATCCTCATATTTCAAAGACATCTTCCTCAAACTATCGACTTTGTTGACCGACACCCCGGCCAACCCTTCGTCATCGACCATATTGCCAAGCCCGTCATCCACAACGGACGAATTGAAAGTGACTGGCAGCGCGGCATGACTGCACTTGCGGAACGTGATAACGTCACCNCGGTNAAGATCAGTGGCATGGTAACCGAGGTGACCGACGACCAGATCGATGAGGCTACTCTGAAAAACTACTTCTTGGAGTCCCTCGAAATATTCGGGCCCCAACGCCTTTGCTTTGGAACGGACTGGCCCGTCTGCCTCCTCCGGATTAATNCNTATGTGGACTGGGCGAACTCCGTCCGCGACTACGTTACTGAGCTCACAACGGGAGAGNAGAATGCAGTCCTTCAAGAGAACTGCNAAAAGGCCTATCGACTCTAGNCGTTACCCAACCTTTTGGAATTTCTGGAGAAGCTGACCCATTTTCTGTTCAACCTCTACAGCCGAGCCCAGATTCAAGGACCGGCGGGATAGCGGAAAGACTTGTCAGGCCGCGCCGGAGGCTCGGGCCTTGAGGGCGGATCTTCCTTAATTCTCNTCTGCAGATAGGTCAGGGCGGCCTCCAGCTGGGCGTCGCGGCCACCAAAGGATTCATGAGGCAGATTGTCTACAACCATATCAGGGGTAACCCCTGTTCCCTCGATGATCCAGGTCCGTTCCGGTGCATAAACACCCGTCTCCGGACTTCGCGCCATCCCGCCGTCCATGAGCCGTGTGGCACCCCGTAACCAGATTCCTCCGCCCCAGGTCTTCGTTCCGATGAGGGGGCCAAGACCAAGTCTTCGAAACCCCTCCGAAAAAGCCTCTCCGTCCGAAATCGTATAGGCGTCCACCAAGACCGCCATATGCCCATCAAAGGCGAACTGCATGTTCGCAAAGGGGCGACCTGTCCGGGTCTTCCAATACATCCATGGCTTTCTACTCAAACGGCTTAGAATCCAGCTATCGATATTCCCTCCGTAATTCTGACGCATATCGATAATGAGACCCTTCCGATTGAACACCGGGTAGTATCCCTTCACGAACTCCGCATAGTTCGAAGCTGACATTCCCCTCATGTGGAAATATCCGATCTCCCCCTTGCCCTTCGCTTCAGCTTCAAGTCGACGGGTATATTCCCAGTGACTCGTCTTCAGATTGCGAAAGCCACTCGAGCTCAGAGGAGTCACGATGGATTTTCTGGTTCCTCCTATCCCGATCCTCCGGGACTCTAGGAGAACTTTTNGACCGGCTTTGTTCTTNAGCAAAGATCCGATCTCCGGGGCTCTTGTAGCAGGCTCACCATCAACCGAAAGAATCACGTCCCCAACCTTCATCTCCACTCCAGCCTTGAGCAAGGGNCCCACNTCTCCCGGGTAATCTGGGTCCGTTTCATACAATCGGTCGATCCGGAACCCTTCCTCTACTTTTNAGAGTTGCGCGCCAAGGTGTCCAAGACTTGCCCCATCGGTCGCATCGCGGATATCCCCCGCATAAATATCGGTATGCATCGCCGAGAGTTCTCCGACCATCTGAGAAATAAGGTGATCGAGTTCCCACCGGGTCGTGAGCCNTGGAAGCAGNGCCTCATGCCGGCGACCCATTTCATTCCAGTCGACACGGTGCATCTTAGGGTCGTAAAAGTAATCGCGGTGCATGCGCCATGCGTCACGGAACATCTGCCCCCACTCCTCCGCAGGACTCACACTGAGAGAGAGCCCACTCAGACTAAGCTTTCCTTGAGTGGAGCTACTCGGCGCCTTGCCGGTGGCAGGGAAGACATAAAAGCTGTCTCCTTTCCGCACCAGGCAGGTTGTTCCATCACCGGAAATCTCATAACCTCTTACCTCGGTCATGATCGTAGTCCACTTATGCCTGGTAGAATCCGAAGTAATGGGGAAGGACACCAGCGATGATTTACGGCTAAGCGAGAGAGAGGAGAAGAGACAGTAAAGATTCCCCCGAGCCCTCGTAAGATACCGGTAATTGCTCGGCTCAACTGGTAATACAAAAAGCCGCCCATCAAGATTCTCGAGATTGATCTCTTTTTTCTCCTCTCCTTCACTCTCACTCAGAGGAAGCTCACCCTCGTTNGGCGCAGCGAACGGAGAACGCTGCCCCCCCTGTAGATCCAGCGCATATATGCCGGCAGTCTTGTCCAGAAGCGGCTCCGGCTGCCGTGCCCCCCAGGGAGACCCCTGAACGGAGCGAAAAGTCCGGTCTGAGAGAAAATACAGCCATTTCCCCTCCGCTCCAAAGACAGGGCTGTAGCTATCGAGCCGTGCGCTGGTAACGGCTACCGGAGCATTCCTGTCCTGAGCGTCATAGAGAAAGACTCTCTTGGCCTGATTCCCCATGGTATCTGAGTAGGCAATCCACCGGCTGTCTGGCGACCAGCTCAGATCTATGTAGTCCCATTCATTACCCTCTCCCGAACGCGCAACTTCCCACTCATCTCCACTGACGAGATTCCTCATCCAGAGGACCTGGTTACGATCTGTATGAGCAAGTAGCTTTCCGTCGGGTGATGGAATCCCATCGTGCCNCATGGTCNTCCCTCCCGAAGTAATCGGTGATGGCTCCCCCAGCCCATTTGCAGGCTCGCGCCAGAANTCCATCTCTCCGCTACGATCAGAAAGGTAGATCACATCCTNGCTTCCAGGCAGGAAACGAAGATCTCGCGTACGGCTCTTACTGTTCTGTCGAAGCCGTATGACCCGGCCGGCCTTCACAGGCAATACGTAGCCACTGCCACGAATTGTAAGACCAACCCGCTTACCATCATGAGAGAGAAACCAGGACTTGAGGTAAGTCATCGGGTTGCTGATCCAACGCTCCCGCTTCTGGTCAAAGTCAGAAGCCAAGCGAATATCCACCTTGCGCGATTTATTCTGAGCTATGTCGTAAATCCAGATATCCGCGCGATTACCGAAGATGATCCTCCCGTTGTGAAGCGAGGGCGAAAGAAGGTCCCATCCTGCAAAGGACGTATGTTGAACCGGGTCCTTACCCTCGAGGGTGATTGACCAAAGGTTCATCGTTCCATCACGGTCACTGCTGAAATAAAGACGATCCTTCCAGACCATGGGGTCGCGGCTTGTGCCGTCATAATCCGGAGTCAGCGGAACCGCCTCTNCATCTCCCTCACGAAAGCGCCAGAGGTTTTCAATCAGCCCGCCACGATACCTTTTTGCAAAACTGTTCTGCCGGGGCAGCCGAGTAAAAAAAAGGGTCTTNCCGTCNTCCGAGAAATCACCATCACTGGCCTGCTCCAGCGGAATAATCTCTTTTTTCCCGGTCTCAACATTCAAGATCGCAAGTTGATGGGCATCACGAGTTGCGAAATACCAGGTGGCATAGACTAGTTCGGAATCAGACTTCCAGGAAACCGGCCTAGGTCCTCGGCGCCCACTAATACCTTCGTGGGTTATCCGCGTGGGCAGCCCGCCTTCAAGGGGCATAAGATAGATTTCGTGAGTCCCATCATAGGATGCGGTGAAGGCTACGGTTTTACCATTGGGGCTGATACACGGAAACCGCTCACGCTCAAGGTGGGTTGTGAGCCGCCGGGCGGTTCCACCCATGGCGGGAATCCGCCATAGATCGCTCTCGGCATAAAAGACAATCGTCTCGTCATGTATCGCGGGNTGTCGGTAGTAGCCCAGAAGGCCTTCCGCGCCAAATACGGGCATAGAGAGCAGCACGATAGCTGCAAGCNCACATCGTCTCATCAAGGATGCAAAGGGTAAGGGTGAGCCACCATTGTCTCCTATTTACCCCTCCGTTCAATGCCCAATCCGTAAAACGGCAAGGGATTTACTTCATCTATTCGGTGTTCGGGGCCTCATTCTGACACCAGTGAGGCTCCTCTCCTCGCTCCTCCGGAGCAAAAAACGACCGGCAAGTTCAACAAATCTCCATTCCTGTGCCGGTCTATCTGTGGTAACCAGTCTCCAACCCATCCATGACAAGACCCGCCTTTTCTATTCTACTGCTCCTCGGGCCGCTGCTCCCCTGCTCGGCCNNAGTAACGTTCAANGAGCACATTGCCCCCCTGATTCACCAGAATTGCACTGGTTGTCACCGCCCCGGGCAGAATGGCCCCTTTCATCTCATAAGCTACCGGAACGTCAAAAAACGCGCGCTCACGATTAATGATGTGATCCTTGATCGCTACATGCCCCCATGGAAGCCCACCAACAAGGGGATGCACTATGCCAACGATCGGCGCCTCAGCGATGAACAGATTGAGCTTTTCGGCAGATGGGTNAAGGATGGAATGCCGGAGGGCACGTCGTCGAAAAAACCGGAAGTTCCGGAATATCCCAGCGGNTGGTATCTTGGGGAGCCTGATCTTGTCATCAAGATGAAGGGGAAGTTCGAGGTCCCAGCAGAAGGGAGGGATATCTATCGGTCCTTCGTTTTTCCGCTCCAGCTCCCAGAAGACAAATGGGTCAAGGCGGTGGAGCTCCGACCTAAGGCTAAGTCAGCAGTTCACCACGCTCTTTTCTTTATCGATTCCAATGGAGCGGCTCGGAAAATGGACGGGCGCGACGGCAAGGCCGGGATCAGCGGCATGGGATTCCTCCGTCAGGCGGGTGGCGTCACCGATCCAGCAGCTGCCTTCGGCGGCGGGAATGGGGGACTGGGCGGTCACGTTCCCGGTGCGACCCCGGCAAAGCTCCCCGGCGATCTCGCCATGTTCCTTCCCAAGGGCTCGGATGTCGTCATGCAAACCCACTTTCACCCATCGGGTAAGAAGGAAGTCGAGGAGGCAGAACTGGCCCTCTACTTCGCAAAGAAGGCTCCCGAGGTGAACCTCGTGCCAATCCAGATTCCCCCCTTCTTTGGGGCAACCAAGGCGATCAACATCCCCGCCGGAGACCAGNACTATNTCGTTGAGGATAGCATTACTCTTCCGGTCCCGGTCAAGGCTGTCTCGGTGGGAGGCCACGCTCACTACATCTGCCGNGCCATGTCCATGACCGCCACCCTCCCGGACGGNAAGAAAATCACCCTGATGGANATCGATGACTGGGATCTCGACTGGCAGGACCGCTACCAGTTCAAGGAGCCGCTCGACCTCCCGGCCGGAACGGTCCTCAAGACCCGCCTGGTCTACGACAACTCTGCCAGCAACCCTGAGAATCCGAACAGCCCACCCCGCCGCATCACCTGGGGNCAGGAATCNGATGACGAAATGGGAAGNGTNACCCTCATTGTCGTGCCCGAGGACAACAGCAAGGTCCAGACCATTGCCGACGCCCAGCGCAACCAGCTTATCAGCGGTGCCGCCCAGGCCATCCAGCAGGCGAGCAAGACCTTCCTCAACGTCAAGAACTACGACGACAACAGCGATGGCCTTGTTCAGTATGAAGAAGTCCCGGGCCGCATGCGTTCCCGGATCTTTTCCCGCTTCGATACCAACAAGAACAAGGTCCTCGAAAAGGAAGAGCAGGTGGCCGTGCAGAAATACCTCGACTCATTCCTCGGGGGATTCCGCCGGCGCTAGCCCGCGATTTGTGTCATGCGACTGCTCACAGGCATCTCCCTGTCCTGCCTCCTCTGCCTCACGGCCTGGGGTGAGCCGGGAAAGAGCCGGGGGCCTTCCTCACTTAGCCATCTCAAGCTGGTTGATGTCACCGGTGCCGTTCACGAACCGGCAAAGTCAGCGAAGACCATCGCCGCCGTCTTCGTATACGTCGACACCACCTGTCCCATCGCAAACTTCTACCAGCCCACCCTGCGTCGCCTGGCACGGACCTTTGAAGCTCAGGGCATACGCTTCTTTCAGCTTCACCCGGATCCGGATGGGGAAAAAGAGGATCTCACCAGACATGCCAGTGAGTTCGAGGTCATCAGCCCGGTCATCCTCGACAACAAGCAGCGCTACGCGCGGCTTCACAACGCCAAGGTGACCCCGGAGGCTCATGTTTACCTCCGGGATGGAACCTGTGTCTACCGTGGGCGCATTGACGACACCTACACGACCTACGGGAAACGCAGGCCCAGNCCAACCACTCACGATCTCAGGGACGCCCTCTCCGCCATTATTTCAGGCAGCAAGGTCACCAACCCGGAAACCAAGGCAATCGGCTGTCAGATCCTGATAGAGAAGTAGGGGCCGCCAACCCGGTCGGCCTGCCCTCTAATCCCCTACTGCTTGGGCAGGACCCAGATATTGCGGTAAAACACCGGATTCCCGTGGTTCTGCAGGAAGATCGGACCTCCGAGTTCCGGCTTGAGCGGGCCACTTACTGGAGCCGCCGTGGTATGGGTTTTTCCCATCTCCTGATCATCGTGAACCGTAACCCCGTTCAGCTTGACTGTCATCCGGGGCCAGGCTGTCCGCTTGCCATCCTTGTCAAACTTGGCGTGAGTGTATTCAACGTCATAGGTCTGCCACGCAAGAGGAGGCAGGCACATGTTCAATTGAGATGCCGCAATGGAGTAAATTCCGCCGCACTCATTCATCAGGCCTTCAAGACCGAAGGAGTCGAGAACCTGAGTTTCCCAGCGGCCTTGATAATAGACTCCGCTATTGCCCCTGCCCTGCGACCGTGAATGAGGGCGATAGGGTGTGCGGAACTCAACGTGAATAGTGCAGTCCCTGAACAACTTTGTGCTGATCGCATTCGTCGCTCCCAACAGACCATCGGTAATTTTTCCATTCTTCCAGTGGTCTACATTGCTTCCATCGAAAAGAACTACTGCTCCCTCGGGAGCCTTCGCTCCAAGGGTGGGGCTCTTGCGNTCCANCTTCTTGAGGGACATCTCCCCACCACTCTTGGCCTTCAGGTTGAAAACACCGTTGGCAATCTCACCGCTGTGCTCCTTGTGCCCTTCCGGCGGAAACTTGCGGGTGGCACTGAACTCCGTGCCACCGCCAGCCATGTAGCGCTTCTTTCCCGAGGCCGACACAAAGGAGGCCTTTCCTCCGTCCAACTTGCCATCAAGAAGGCTCTTGCCCTTTCCATCCCAGCCAGCTCCTGGAAGTCCACCCGGGTAAAGCACCGCGTGGAAATGACCATTACCCAGGGCAATCACCTGGGCACCCACTCCTTTGGCGGCGTATTCCCCCTGGATAGCAAAATCCGGGTCCTCCTTGGCTGCCGTCGCGGGATCGGTCCAGACCTTGTTGTTATCTGCGGCCGTTGCAACTGCCGGAACGAGGAGTGCAACCGATGCTGCGATCGTGGAAAAGAGTGAAGCTGTCGTTTTCATGAGTGGTTCTGTTCGGTGCCCGATCAAGGCGCATTAATGGGATCTCGAAAAGACCTTTATTCCAACATCGTTCCGATCCGGATCACCCTTCCGTGCGACCCGGGAACGGGATCTTTTCCAGCGAAAGCAGGTANACCCGGAACAACTGTACAGAAAAACGGAGAAGACCATGGTCACCGGTGCACCGGTGCGGCCTTCCCCGTGGGTAGTTCAGGAGTAAAACCGGACAGGATCAGTGGAAGGCCTTGATGGCTTCCTCAGCCTTAGCGACATCTTCCTGCAGCCCAGGAAGGACTGCGTCGATCTTCTTTTTGAATCCCTCGAACTTCTTTGTGTTCTCCTCCGTACGCTTGGGCTTGGTCTCCAGCCATTCATTGAGAGGTTTCGTGGCCTCTTCCATTTTTTCCTCCGCAGCTCGCAGCTCTGCAATGGCTTTTTTGTAGGCCTCAGCCTTGTCAGGATTCGCCTTCAGGAAGGCCTCGATTCCACCGGCACTCATCCGCATCACTCCCTCGAACTCGTCAATAAATGATGACGGAGTCTTGTCTCTTCCAGCCCCGAGCTGTCCGAGCTTGGTCTCTCCGTCATGATCAAGCACCACATAGGTCGGATAGCCCCGAACACCGAACTTCTGCTGNAGCTCCTTGTTACGNNCCACGTATTTCTCAGGGACGATCGATTTGTCGTTGGGAAAATCGAGGGTTACCAGTAGCACATTGTCCTTCGCGTAGGTCCTCCAAACCTCTTCCGCAAAAACCCCTTTGTCCATCAACTTGCACCATCCGCACCAATCTGANCCGGTGAAATTCAGCATCAGAGGCAATTTCTTCTCTCCTGCCAGCTTAACGGCCGCATCAAAGTCCATNGTCCAGACTCCNACTGAGGCTCCTTCAAGTTCGATCTTGTCCGCTGCTTGGGCGCTGATCATCAGGGTTCCTGCGGCCAGCCCCATCATCATTCTTCTTAGTGGCTTCATATTTTCTATCTCTAGGTTACTATCAGATATGACGGGGTGAACGGATAATTTGTTCTCTTAATTTCCGTCAAAATTGTCCCCGGCCGTAAGCCGGGAGTCATATCATGACAAGCATGAACTCGGAATCCCTGATTTTATTAGGGTTTCCCCGGCTTCAGCCCTCCTTCATGCACCGAAGCCTCCCATTCGGAAAAAAAGCTCCACATTTCTCTCCCCGTTCTCTCTTCCGCAAGGTTCCCCGGTAGTTACTCCTCTCCGCCGAGAGAGAAGAGATAGGCAAAAAGATCTGCCAGCTCCTCTTCCTTCAAGCCCGCCGCGGTGGGCGGCATAAGGCTGCCTACCTGCTCCTCCCTGAGGATACTGTCCCGCGGAATCTCAAAGAGTGAATTGGTTGCGAAATCACGGAGCAANAACAAATTTTCATCACGGTTCGCTTGGATATATCCCTGTTGGACATCTCCATCCCGGGTANTGATCCGACTAAGAGCNTAGCCCTCCTTAACCTGCCGTCGNGGCCAGAGGACCTCGGTGACAATACGATCCGGCAAGAGGCCACTTCCCACTGCGCTGAGGCTCGGCCCGATCAATGAATCCCCTCCNCGATCAGCCTTGTGGCAAGCCGAGCAGCTTGCCTGCGAGGAGTGAAAGATCTTTCTTCCCTGCTCGACGCTCCCTTTTTGCGCTATGGAGACCATCCGCTTGATGACACTTTCATCATACTCNTGGACAATCCCGGTTCCCGCCAACTCATCAAGGACCNCTTCCAGATCTCTCGCAACCAGTCCGGTAGAGACCCAGGCCTCCCGGAGCCTCTTAGCCTGGCCCCCTTCAATGGCTGCCGCTTTCAGCGCCTGCGCAAGCAAAAGAGGCGCGCCCTCTCGACTGGTAAAGTCCCTGAAAATGATCATGATCTTTTCCCTGTCCTCCAGTTCTTCAAGGAGCTTCACCGCAATGCGTGTTCCCTCCTCCGGAGCAAGTTGCAAAATCGAAAANAACGCGGAGGGATGAACTTCCCTGGCAGAGCCAACCTGGGATTTGAGAAACTTCACGGTGCTTCTTTCACCCAAGGAGCCAAGGGACCGCAATGCGACATTCCTCAATCCAGAATCAACATCTTCGCCTTCCGCTAATTTCAGGACAGGCTCATACAACTCCTTCACTTTCCAATGAGCGGCCAGTTGCACTGCCGCGATGCGNCTCTCAAGATCAGAATGATACAAGGCCCGTCCAAGCGGCGGCATGACGTCAAAACTTGGACGTTCTCGTTCCCTCATCGCCCTCAACACGGCCAGACTGATCTGGTCGGAGTTCAGGATCACACGNAGGTCCNCTTNCNCNCCGAGAGCTGCCAGAGTCAGCGCAAGACCATCCCATGCCTCGTTGCCTACATTGTCGCCATNCAGAATTTTCCGGATTTCNTCGAGGACTCCCCGCGAGTCAGAAGCCCCCANAACCGCGGCTAAGCCTCCCCGGACCCCAGCAAAATTCAGTTGGCCAGCTCGTAAAGCAGGCAACCAGAACCGCTTACTGTGATGAACCGCCTGCGAAAAGGCATACTCGATCCACCGGTCGCGCTTTGACTCGGCCGCGGCTGCAGAAACAAGAACAGATTCGGCAAGCGAGGATTCTCCCGCAGCAAGCACGGCCTCCATCCGAACTAACGGATGAGAGTCTCGGGCNGTTTCCACATGAAGCTCATGGAGATTGCCAAGCTTNTGGCTCCAACGCCCCAAAATCCTGACTCCATAGGCCCTCGCNCGGTGGTCAGGAGATGCGAGAAGAAGACGCAGAACCAACTCATCTGGTCGCCCAATCCACTCGAGCACACTCACCGCTTCAAGCAAATCTCGCCCCGTAAGGTCNGGTGAGCGGCTCCATTCTCTGACTGCCTCCTGAACCTCCTCGGGCTTGCGAGTCGCAAGCACCTGCTTGGCCTTCAGTCGCGTCCAGCGCTCCGGGGACTTTAGGAACTCAAGCAAATGAGCGATGCTGGCCCCGGGGAGCGCTGGTGGTTTCACTGCTCCTTCGCTGGGTGTCACCCGCCAGATTCTGCCGTGTGTCTTATCCCGCTCGGGGTGACGATAAAAATCGTCCTGGTGACAGGTGATCGGATTATACCAGTCCACGATATAAATCGCCCCATCAGGGCCCATCTTGACATCGATGGGCCGGAAGTTTCGATGCTTCGATCGTAATAACGGACTCTTCCAATTCAGTTTGAATCCGGCGCCATCCTCNGTGGTCTCAAAGCGGCTNACCTGGTTTTTCTTGTAATCCCCAATGACGAATTGCCCCTGCATATCGCTGGACAGGTTTCCTGCCCCGAGGCACTCAATGCCGCAGTAGCCTCCGGGATTACCAATTCTCGGAAGTCGCAGGCGGCGCTTCGCGGGGATAGATGCCGGCGTAAGGAACGATACCCCGCCTGCTCCATCGATAATGAAGGATTGTCCAAAGTCGTCGAAAGCGATTCCCCATGGATTCCCTGGCCCCATGAAATCATCCAGNAGTGGATCGAGCCGTAACTCCCGCGGTCGCATCCGGTAGGCTCCAGCCTGGAAGAGAGACGAAACACCGAAGGGCGTTTCCACCCGGGATTCGATTCCGTCCCCCTGGCACCACCAGAGTTCTCCTCCGGGGCTCCAGACAAAGGAATTACTGGTCTGGTGAGAATCGCCGTTCCCAAACCCAGTCAGAAGGGTCACCCGNTCGTCNGCNACCCCGTCCCCGTTGGTATCTCTCAGGGTGAGCAACTCAGGCCCCTGTCCGATATACACCCGATCCGGACCCACCTCCATTCCAGTCGGAATCATCAGATCCTTGGCGAACACTGTCGACTCATCCGCTTTTCCGTCGTGATCGGTGTCCCGCANTGCAATCACGCGATCATATCCCTTCACTCCTGCNTCAATCTGGGGATAAACATCAGAGCAGGCCACATACATCCGGCCACTCGCGTCCCATCGCACCGACAGAGGATTACGTATTCCGAGAGACTCGTCGGCAAAGAGATTGACTTCGAAGCCCTCGAGCACCTCAAAACTATCTAATTCCTTTTGGATTCCAGCCTCACCGGAACCCGTCAATTCTGGCGCTGCCGGCGCGGTCCATGGCTTGCCAGAAAAGATGGCTTTCTCGACTTCTGCGATCAGTGCGGGATAGCTGGCCCATTCCTCCTGAATCGATGGCAGTCCGTGCGCGGCCTTGGCGAAAATTCTCCTGCTGTCATCACCAAAGATGCACTTCCAGTTGGCAGGNCGCCAGTATTCACACCAGAGCCGATGCTTTTCAGCAACCGTAGCACACATCAGCTCATAAGCCTTGCCACCGGGCTCGGGCTTCCCGGAAAGCTGCTCAATAAACGACGCCACCATATCCTTTCCACTCCCAGAGACGAAAGGAATCTTCCGCTCCTTCGCTAGCTTCCGAATGGCAGCAATATAGGCAGGAAGCGCGGCACGTTCGGCCGCATCCTTCCATTGTATCGGAGCAGGTTCGAGTAGAACGAGTCTTCTCTCCTTTCCCACCCGGTTCAGGAAATCTCCATAGGCCTCAACAAATTCATCGAGGCGCCCCTCCCCGTCAAAGGATTCCATCTTACCAAACTGGGCGATTACTACCGTCGCCCCGGCCCGCTTCAGCTGGTCATCCCAGTTACCGAAGGCCTCCTGCCGCCATCTCTCCCGCTCCGCGCTCTGATGATATACGGTGTCCCCGTCCCAGGCAAAATCACGGAAGAGCGGGGCATGCTCTTTCCACTCCATGGTAAGAGCAGACTCCAATCGTCCCTTCTTCTGGATATTCACCAGATCTGTTCCTCCCACGAAGGCAACGATATCGCCCTTCCTGAGTTCGAGCACCTCGGCTGCTCCCGCCGGAAGCAAAACGGACATCCAGGCCATGACGGCCCCCACGTGACTCACAANTTTCACGGTTGNAATGCTAAGCACCTCNATCCTGACCCACAAGGAATTGCCTGCGGATTGGATCTACCNCCTCAAAAAACNGCATTATCCTGCATCCTGAGCCCCTNCTTTTACNTCCCTCGCANAACTTTCAAAAGAATTNCGAAGGCTGGCGCAGCCATNCCNCCATGATCGAATCCTCCCAGCTCATGGAGTTGGGTTCGCGTGTGTCCCGCNACCTGCATCATTCGCCAGANATACGCGTTTTCCTCGTAACGNCCCAGNAGCTCNAGCTCCCGGTCTCCGGTGATCAGCACCAGCGGCGGTGANTCCTTCCNNACATGAAACAGNGGAGCNAACTTGTCGACAATCGCACGCGTGTCACGAATTCCTCTCTCCTCCCGGGGAGTGAANTGGGTAATGGTATGNCCACTGAACGGCACGAGAGATGCGATTCGATCCGCATCAACCCCGTGGACCTCAAGATAGCTTTTGTCCAGTCCCACCATACTGGTGAGGTAGCCCCCAGCTGAGTGCCCCGAAACGTGGACGGCGCCGGGGTCTCCTCCATAGCACTGAATATTTTTGAACGTCCAAGCTACCGCGGCCGCCGCATCCTCGATATAGGCAGGGCACTCTACCTTCGGAAACAGCCGGTAATTCACCGCCACCACCGCAATACCCTTCTTCTGCAACTGCCACGGCACCGCCTTCTTTCCCCCGCGCAATCCTCCACCGTGAAACCATACCACTGTGGAATATCCTTGTTTCCCTGCCGGGCGGTACAGATCCAGCACACAGCGTTCCTTCATATACTTATCCCACCCGGGAGAATTCTTGTCGCGATAAGGAATATTGTTCTCACGAATGTATCCGTCCTTCGCAACCGCGGCTCCTATGAGCCACGGACTCGCTGACAAGCCCATCAAAAGAATCAGTAAGCACCGTAGCATTCGCATCTCCTACCTTACCTGCCCTACGCCCGCAACGTGGGATCAAGGGAAGATTCTCTACTCCCTTCTTGTCCTCCCACGTAACACCGTTGAAGGCTGCCTCCGTGATCGGATCCCCCCGCTACCACCACCTCGATGCCCTGCGGGCTACCGCGATGCTGCTCGGGATCGTGATGCACGGTCTCCTCTCCTTTTTCGCCAATCCTTACTGGCCTGCCCAGGACCTGCAACAGCATGAGGCGTATGAATTTGCCAATCAGGCCATCCACGGGTTCCGGATGCCCCTCTTTTTCCTGATCAGTGGATACTTTACCACCATGCTGTGGAGGCGGAAAGGTCTTGGCGCCCTGCTTCTCCATCGGGTCAAACGCATTCTCCTCCCACTCGTTGCGGGTGGAATCATTATCATCCCTTTGGTGTGGGTCGCGGACTCTCTGGGCAAAAACTTTCAAGTCGGACCTCAAAGGACTACCGGAGAGACCACCTTCTGGACCGCTCTGCACGAGGGAAATATTGCACAACTGACTCAAGAGCTGGAACAGGGTGCAGATCCTGATCAGACCGATCGGGCAGACCAGAGCGCCCTGATGGTCGCTGTCTGGTATAACCAGAGTGAGTGCGCCAAGACCCTCCTTGAATTTGGCGCCACCCCGGATCAAACCGACGAGGGAGGCCATACCGCGCTGCATGGCGCTGCCTTTCTTGGTCGAACCGCAATTGCAGAACTCCTCCTCGACGAGGGCGCACAGGTGAATGCCCGCTCCTGGGAGAAGAAGACCCCCCTCGACAGCTTGCGGGAGAGCTGGGATACAGTCGAAATCATCTCCGGAATGCTCAATGTCACCGTCGACCGAAGGGAAGTGCTGGCCGGAAGAGAGCAGCTTGAACCAATCCTGATCGCAAACGGCGCCACGAGCAAAGAGTCCACCGCCGCGCTAACTGAACTCAAGGACCTCTACATGTTTCTCTGCATGTTCCCCCTCACTGCCCACCTTTGGTTTCTCTACTATCTGCTCATGCTGGTTGCGGGGTTCGCCTTGACCACTCTGTTGCTCAGGGCCCTCGGAACTCCCTCACTTCCAGCTTGGCTCCTTCGACCTCCGGTCGCGCTGCTTGCTCTGGTCCCTTTGACGGCCTGCGCGCAATACTTCATGACTCAGTCCTTTGGACCGGATACCGCCATGGGAATTCTCCCGTGGCCTCCAAAGTTGTTCTATTATGCCATCTTCTTTGGCTACGGTGCAGTCTGCTTCGGCCGACCTGAATTCGAGGATCAGGCGGGACGCTGGTGGCCGTTCCTGCTGGTGGCTGCTGTTCCATTGGGGGTCTATGGGATTCATCTTTTTCAGGAGATTCCCGTGGGA
>PBTP01000110.1 GCA_002729275.1 Roseibacillus sp.
TATTGGACTCCTAAGTGCCCTTAAATACAAAATTCCGGAGCGTCTTTACCTTGGAGCCAACCGTAAGGCTGGAACGCCCTTTGCCTCCTATTTCTTGTATCCAAAAAAAGACCAGCACCTCGATAGCCTCTCGGGGCAGCTTTACGAATACGTTGCTAATGGAGCCAAGTTTCTCCACAGCTCCGGCAAATACAGCATGCTCGGAAAAGGTGGTGGCACAGGGGAAGAAAGCCTCGATGTTCTTCTCGTTATGCAGGAGAAGAACCCTTTCCCACTCCACCCTGACCGGGCCGAAGGAGGCGACTTCATTAGAAAGGGATCCATCCAGCTGATCCCCTCGGCACTAAAGGTAGGAAGCAATACGCACGGTGACTCCTATGGCCAGTTTGGCTGGGACAACTACTACGGTAAAGGAAGCAGGTGGATTCGTCGAAGTGTCCTGACAAAAGAGGGTTTTCTAATCGTATCGGACACCTATACCCCCTCTTCCGAAATGGAAGGCGGATACCTCGGTGGCCCGATATGGCACCTGGCGCGCGAGGACGGCCAGAAGGATGGCCCCCGGGCGGAATCGTGGTTCGATGCCCCTGCCTTCGAACACGCATGGTGGCAGAAATCTCCCCAGCGGATTCGACTCACCCTGCATCCGGGAAAAGGAATCAGATTTGGCCAACTTCGCCAAAAATCCTCACAGGACCTCGATCCCAACATCACTTCATACGCATATCGCCCGGTCACACCGGGGAAGCCTGCCCGCTTTCTTAGTGTTTTCACCCCCTACCCCGCCGGCACCCTCCCTCCGGAGATCGACACGGTCATCTCGGACCAAGGGGCCTGCTCAGTCTTATTCGCTGACCTCAAGGTGCATATTGACCCAGATGGAAGGTGGCGCGTCATGAGGACACAGAGCCGGAACTGAGCGCCTCCGATCAAAGCTGTCAGGGCCCTGTCGCCCTGACCAGATCGGTCAGAACCTGCTCCTCGCACTCACTCAGGAAAAACAATATCCTGCTCTCGAACCTCTGAGCGACCACTGCCACCCCCGTCTCGGGGCACGTCCAACAGTCGGCAGCAACCCGCCATCCAGCAGGAGCATCCTTGATCGGCATGGTCGGAACCACGAAGACGTGAACCGGAACATTCTCCACCTCGAAACAGAGATGGGCCGCTCGGGCCTCTCCGACCGTAGATACCCGGCAACCCAAGAGTTGCCCTCCAGAAATCTTCCGGGGAAGAGCCCTGAAATCAAACCGAGGCCCTCCCTCTGCCCGAATCCAATCCTGATAGCCATAAAGGTCATTTCCCTGAAGTTCGAATGGCAACTCTTGACTAACCACAACGAGGGCCTCCCGGCCGAGGGCCTGCAATGTCATTGGTTCCCTCCCGCTGGCCATGGAATCGGGGTTGCTGGAGGTCAACTCGAAGGCGACAAAGGCACCGACCACAAGCAACCCCGTCAGAAGAACGACCTTCATCATTCCCTCCTTTCGCTTCCCGGAACTCGTGTAGTCCAGAGAATATCCCGGACTTGTAAGACCACTGGCCCTACCTGCGATCTCCACTTTCAACACCGTCATCTGGTTTCGATCGGATATTCCTGCAGGAGACTGGGGCTGCACGGAGGAACGCTCCTCTCTACGGCCTGCCTCGTTCCCTGCCAGCTCTTCCGAAGAAGCTCCCGTTCCCTGCTCTAAACTAACTGCAGTCAGAATCTCATTCATCAGGGCAGGAGGGACCGGGACATCCTCAAAAGCTGCAGCGATAATAGAGTCCCGCCGGCGTTCAGCCAAAAGCCAGGCCCCGAGAACGGAATCCTCTGCGGCCACGATCAGGGCCTCCTCAAAATCGGCACTCGCTTTGTCCGTTCCATCAGGACGAAGGCTCTGCAGAATAAAGCGTGCCTGCTCTCTATTCATTATTCTCCTCTGCATCTCTACGCCTGAGTTGTTCTTTACCCTTGGATATTTGCGCCATCACTGTTCCGACGGGAAGGTCGAGAATGGTAGCAATCTCTCTGTAGTCGTGTCGCTGCAGATAAAACAGAGTCAAGGTAGGGAGCAGGTCGGGCCCAAGCGAGCCGAGTGGTTCGACCAAGTCTCCTGGCTTACTGGAGACTGCGGCGGCGGACGGCATCGCCTTCCTGAGAGTATCCCCTTGCGATCCAAAGCGCCCTAAGTGCTCTCGGTACAAAGCCGAGAAGAGCCCCGTATGGACTTTTTCGCGCTCCAAATTCTCTGCTCCCCGACGGCTCCAGATAACGAACGTCTGTGTTACCAGATCAACCGCCCGGTCCATATCCCGAACAAGCGAGAGGGCAAACCTGTATAACGGCCGGTTGTAGACGTCGACGAGCTCCTCGAATTGGGTCATACTTTCACAGGCTTTAACTCTTCGTTTCTCCAAATTGCGGGGGCCTTTTTTCAACATCCTGCGATTGGCCGCAGGCACAAAAATCTCAGAATCCGTTAACGCTCTTCAGGAGGACACGTTGGCCCGAATCGCGCCGGGAAGCAATCTGCATTCCTTCTTCCCTCCAACGGATCTCCCTGCTTCACTTCTTCTCTAACGCCATGCGCACGCTCAACCTTACTTTCGCCCTCTCCCTGCTCTCGGCTATTTCCCTTTCCGCCGACATCGCCATCAATCTCAAACAGGAGAACAAAAATCTGAAGGTCCTCGTCGATGGGAAGCTCTTCACCGAATATCACGGGAATACCCGCGTTCCATGCCTCTACCCCCTGATGAGCCACTCCGGAACCCATCTCACGAGGCAGTATCCTTTCGTCAAGGGCGTCGCCGGGGAAAAATCAGACCACCCTCATCATACCGGTTTCTGGTTCACGCATGGAAATGTCAACGGGCATGACTTCTGGCATAAGGATGACTGTAAGATCGTCACACGTAGTCTCGGGGAGTTCAAGGTCAGCAAGCACAAGGATCAGGCCAGCGCGAGCTTCACGGCGGAACTGGCCTGGGAAGCGAAAGGGAAGCCCATCCTTTTGGAGAAGCGCCAGTATACGATCACCATCGCGGGAACGACCAGCCACGTTGATGTCACCTCCTCGATGGAACCGGTCGGGGACAAGGTCACCTTCGGGGACACCAAGGAAGGGAGTTTCGCCATCCGGACGGCTCCGTCTCTGCGCCTAGTGGGCGAAGTGGCCAAGGGAAAAATTACCAACAGCGAGGGAGTAAAGGATAACGACGCATGGGGAAAAAGGGCTCGCTGGGTTGCCTATCACGGCCCTGACTCAGCTGGCACACCCCAGGTGATTGCCATTCTTGATCATAACAAGAATTTACGCCACCCCACGTGGTGGCATGCCCGGAACTACGGTCTCCTGACCGCAAACCCCTTTGGAATACGGGCCTTCCGGGACAACTCGGTAAAGGGTAGCGGCGACTTCCACCTCAACAAGGGCCAGAGCCTGACACAACGCTATCGACTTCTCCTTCACGAAGGCAGCTTGGAGAGTTCAAAGATCGAAGAGGCTTGGACCTCATTTGCTGCGGGCAAGTAATCTCCGCGTCGGCATTTGCTAAGTCCGCCGCCACTTAGTCAGAAGTGCCACGGTCCATTGGAACTTGCGTGCAGTCTCCCTGATTAGAAAAGGCTCATCGTGCTCTTCCAGAAGATCGAAGGACCCACCCAGTTCCATTTTGAGCCACTCCAAGGTCTTCCCCGGCGGCCAGTAATGCCTCGGAGTAAATTCCTCCAACCAGGTGCAGGGCGTAGTCAAAACTAATTCCCCTCCCAGCCTGACAAGACTCGGCAGGCGCTCCAGAAGAAGGGCCGGGGCTCTCAGGCGACACAGGAGATTGGCCGCCAGAACCCGGTCAAAGTCTCCAAGGTCTGCTCTAAGGTTCATGGCGTCCCCCTGCTCGAACGTAATGCATTCGGGCCGCGCATCTGCAGGTGCCTGGACATCAACAGACTCCAAAAGACTGCCCTCAGTAAGCCGGGACACCTCGCATCTCCCTCGCTCCTGCATATCTATCCCCGCTTCGACAAAGGAGTGTGAATAGTCGATGGCTACAACCTCTCCAGCCAACCGGGACATCTCGAAAGCAGATCGACCCACTGCACACCCAAGGTCCAAGGCCCTGTCCACAAGTCCCGGTGAGAACCTTTCAACGATTCTCTTTGGGAAATCGAGGGCCCGATCAGGGCCTCCTCCCCAACCATGAATCTGTTCAGGTCTCCCATAATGGAAGAGCAGATACTCGTCCCTCAGACGCTCTGACTCGTATATGTTCGCCATTCTTGTTCAAATTGACTCGTTCCAACCACCGGGCCTCAGTGGACGGGCTCAACTCCCTCTACGGCGGCGTCACTTTCATCGTAGTAGAAATCATCAGGATCGAATTTGGGCACGGAGATATTAAACAACCTTAGCTTCCCTATTCCCCGGTGCCGGCACCCAGGTTTGATCATGACCGCTGAGAGGGGTTTTACCGGAATCAAGTCACCGTCCAACTCTAGGTAGCCCTCTCCTTCGAGGACAACATAGATCTCTGTGGTCTTCCGATGGTAGTGGCACGTTGGCTCGTCCGCGAGGTCCAACAGGTGCACCGAAGCAGGACCGTCCTGACTATCCGCAAATGCCCTCCGGACGACACCACAGCAGCAATCCTGTTCGGCAAGGCCGGCAAAATTGACTTCCTCGTACCTTTTCATGGGCATTATCCGCCAGCCAGAGCCTCCATGATATACTTGCTTGGCCTGAAATTTTCGATGATCACATGCCATTCGCCCCCCCTCTTCATCCGCACCTCTTTCAGGTTGAAATTTGGTGTCTTATGAGGAGCAAAAAGAATGTCATCATGAGTGCTGTTCTCGTGCTTCTTGAACATTTCCGGCACGATATCACCACCAAGGTGATCATCTCTGCCCGTGGCGAGGTGACAGGTTCCTAGCACCTTTTCATCCTGAATGTCTTGGTAAGAGACTGGCAGAACTTGCGTCCCAAACCCAAGTTCTCCAAGGGTTCCAGTCATTGGGTCGTCCGCGAGACGTCTATTGTGTTGGTCAATCGTATCCTTGCTCCCCTCAATCAGGGTCGCTTTGACGACATCCCGATTCACCACATCGAGAATGCCGAGGGTGCCATCTTCATACTTCATGGGGAACTGGCCGTGAGCATCCTGTGGCACGAAATACACCTCTCCTGCGGGAAGATTCGCAATATCCGGGGTTGTTCCCTTACACAAGCCGTGGGACTTCTGGGCCTCCTGCCCTCCAAGGTCAAGGGAGGCCTCGAGAACACGGCCATCCTCGAGGCCGAACTCAATCTCAACTTTTTCAGCACCAGTCATCGCCAGACGAATCCGTTCGGCATCCGCTGACACCTCATCGTAATCAACCGCCAGTCCGGAACTAAGAATGATTTCATTCATCCCGTGCATGGTTGCTCCCCTGAATCCATACTCTTTGCATTTGGCAGTGAGAGGCGCCGTTGCAGAATACGTAGAAACGCAGAGAATCAGGTCGTAGTTCGTATAGATATCCCGGTCGAGCGAGAGCTCCTCTCCCTCCGTGTTCCAGACCTCGTCGTCAAGATCAAGATTCGAGCCCTTGGTGCACCGATAGGCGAACATTTCCCCTCCAGTCATCCCAAGTTGGTCCATGACCCCGGCGTGAAGTGTCTCGTAGAAATACTTGTGAGCATTTTTCTGCACTTCGAATCCCTCATGCTCGAGGAAAGCAAAGTTTCTTATCAGTTCCTGCGGCTCCTGAAAATCGGTGAGAATACAGACCCGGCACCCCTGTGTCGGCTCGAAAACAGTCGACAAGAGGCGCGCTGGGTCAAAGGGAGGAAACTTTCTCCTCGAGGGATTCTGCAAAATTGCCTCGTCAAGGTAGGGCGGGAGCATTCGGGTGATGGATTGCATGACAGTGCACCCTACGAGCATTCGAAAACCGGGCAAGAGAAGAAGGAGACCACAAACCCTATTATCTTTTCAAGAATCCCCTCCCTCCATCTCCATCCCCTTGTCCCTCAGCTCCTCAAGGACGCTGGTCATATCCTTCAAACCCTCCCAAACCTCCCTCAGGACATACAACGGGGCCTGCTGGCGAACGGCCAATGCGATCGAATCGCTTGGGCGGGCATCGAGCTCAACAATCAGCTTCTCGCTGATTTCATTTTCTGCCTCAATAAANAGTCGCGCGAAAAATACGTCATTTTCAACCCTCACGATGACGACCCTCTGCACTACNGCCCCAAAGGCCCTGAGTGCATCATTNAAGAGNTCATGGGTAAGAGGCCGCGGCGGCTTNCGATCGGAAAGCGCNTCATTGATGGANGCCCCAATCGCTGGTTCGATGTAAAAGACGATCGACTTCTTTCCGTCACCCAGAAATACCGCACAACCTGCCTGCGTGGGCAAGAGNGCCACGGGGTCCACTTTCACTAGATCAGGCACGACNAAAGGTTACCGACGATCCAGGTTNCGNGCGAGGAACTTCCGTCTATTTTNGACATATTTCTCNGCCCACACCTTAACCCCAGCCTGCTCCTCGACACTCAATCGGCGAACCACTTTTCCAGGAGAACCNAGCACAAGAGAACCCGGTGGGATCTCCGTGCCCATAGTGATNAGGGTGTTNGCTCCNATGATGCATCGCTCTCCAATGATTGCGCCATCAAGNACGNTCGCTCCCATNCCCACAAGGACCTCATTCCCAATCNGGCAGGCATGGACNATGGCTCCATGGCCTACNGTGACGAGCTCCCCTAGATAACAGCCCTGNTTGCTCTCGACNTGCAGAACNGCGTTATCNTGNACNTTTGACCGGGGGCCCACCTCGATTTCATGNATATCNCCCCGGAGGGTCGAATTATACCAGACACTCGCTTCCTCACCAATTNTCACTCTGCCGATGAGATCNGCACTCGATGCCACAAAGGCGCTCTCATCAATTTGTGGCCAGTGGTCCTCAAACGGCTCAATCATCTCTGGATCTTAAGAAGACCTCTCGAAAACCCAAGGAACGAAACNTCTNGAATTGGCCGGGAACNCTCCNNGGAAAGNCTGNTGGGACAAGAAAGAGNGAGGTCAAGCTGGTCAGNCCGGGGCCTTNCCTGCTAAGTGGAACTGTGGAATTGATTACTATNGCGCAGCTCNGGCAGACCGCCAATGAGACCCCCAAGGAAGCGTTTTTCTACGCCCANNTCCAGGNCCGCTCGGACAAGACNACCAAAAGCGGNTCTCCCTACATGGAACTTACCCTCGCCGATGCTACCAGCAACTTTACCCTCAAGGTATGGAGCAACCATTCTCAATTCACAGAGCTCGGTGAACTCCCCTCTGGATCCTCCATCCGGGCGGAGGGCCATTGGAGTCAGAATCAATACGGAATCGATGGCAAAAACTGGCGGTTGCGCTCTCTCAACGAATCAGAAACCGAGGACTTCCTCCGAGGCGATCCCGCCACTGCGCGTAAACAGCAGGAAGACTGGGATCATATCATCACTGCGTGCGCTGCACTGAAGGACCCTCGCCTGCTCGCACTGGCCAACAAGTTTCTCGAGGACTTTGGCGAGCGCTTCCGCCGCGCCGCCGCAGCTCGCCGTAACCACCACGCCCGCCGGGGCGGCCTCATCGAGCATGTGTCACAGATGATGCGCACGGCCTCTGCGATCTCCAGCGCCTACCCGGACCTCAACAAAGACCTTCTTCTCTCCGGTGTCCTTTTTCACGATTGTGGCAAGCTATGGGAAAACAACTACCCGGAAGCAGGATTTGCTCAAAACGTCAACCTACACGGCGAGATGATGGGGCACATTCCACTCGGTATTGAGCTGGTCAATAAGCTCTGGCGGGATCTTCTAGAATCGCCTCTTTCCAGCCCCTGGGGAACCCTCGACCCTCCCAGCGACCTCGTTCGCCTTCACCTTCTTCATCTCATTGCCAGCCACCACGGCACCCGCGAGTTTGGCTCACCGACTCTACCCTCAACACCAGAGGCCTTCGCCCTCCATTATATCGACAACCTGGACGCGAAATACGAAATGCTCGCCATGGCCTACGAAGCCAACAATGAGCTTGCTCCCGGAGTCCTCGCCCGGCAATTCCCATTGCCAGCCAATCCCATTACCCCCCTTCGTTCCTTCGAGTGACTCCCCTCACCAAGGCACAAAGCCAAGCCCTTTTTTAAATCCTCTCACCCGAATCGATCCGCTCCTGGACCTGTTGGAAGAGCACTTCCAGTTCCTTGGCCCGCCGCACAGTCGCCGAGTATTTTATCCCCACTCCAACCGCCCCGATGAGGCAACACAGCAAACCCACTCCTGCTAATCCAGTGCCTGCAAAGGCATAGTAGAAACCCTCCCACCCCCGCCCGGAAGTGAGGAACGCAATCGAAGCGAGCAGAGTGGCAAGAGTCAGACAGGAAGCCCCTACCAGAAGCATGATCGTCGCCCAATTTTTGACCGCCCGCACCAATAGAACCGCACCCACCAGAAGCNGGATCAGGATTACGGCATAGCTAAGCAACGTGAAGGAGATTTGTGAACCCATACGGTGATCTTGCCTCGGATAGGACGACGGCGCGATCTAATTGCCGGCGTAGTTCTGGCACCTCCTGAAGATCTCGTGCACGGCAGAGCCCTTATCCGGCTGCCTTCACCGCCGCTAAAACCTTCACCGCCTGCCACGTGGCATCCACATTGTGCACCCGGAAGATTTGGGCTCCCTCTNCCATCCCAGCGGCCAGAANCCCGATCGTTCCTGCATCCCGCGCGACCGGGTCCTCAAGGCCCAGAACGTCCCCGATCACCGTCTTTCTTGAGACCGGCAGTAGGATCGGACGATTGAATTGGTGGAGGCGACCCAACTCCTGAACCAGCAGTAGGTTGTCTTCTCGCTGCTTCGCAAAATCAATTCCCGGATCGAGAAGGAGATGGTCTCGGGAAAGGCCCACGGACTCCGCCAAGTCCATCTTCTCTCCGAAGAAGCGCTCCAGCTCTGCCATAACATCGCCCCATAACTGGTCAGTGCGCTCCTCCTTAGGAGGCCCCGCGGTGTGCATGACCAGAAGAGCAGCCCCAAGATCCGCAGCCAGACGAGCATTCCTTCCATCAGGCAATCCACTCATATCGTTAATNAATTCAGCTCCCAGCTCCAGCGCGACCTTAACAACCTCAGGCCGCCAGGTATTCACCGAAAGCACCGGGGGCCACACCTGCTCAGAATCCCTGGGATTAACCCTCGAGAGGACCTCCTCCCATCTACCCAGAACCCCACGGAGCCGGGCGCACTCTTGCTCGACGGCGATTGCCGCCCGGTTGGTCCGAGCACTCTCCGCCCCGATATCCACAATATCCGCTCCTGCTTCGATCTGGCTGCAGACTTGATCGAGGGCCTCCCCTGCATCGAGAGTACCATCGCCTGAGAAAGAATCATCGTTCACATTNACGATCCCCATCAACAGCGGCCGCCTTGGGAAACTCAGAGTCCGATCCGGAAAGCGCAGCTTCATTGGAATGCAACCCATGATTAATTCTTATGAATAGTCCTCACCAGAGCCCTTCTTATACAGAAAAGGAACTNCCATTATCACCAGCATCAAGTTTCTCCAGAATCGGCAGGGCACTCTCTGCCCACTGTTGCGGGTCCGGGCACTCGGNCGCCCCTTCACCCCATACTGTTCTCAGCATATCAGTGTCGATAACTCCGGGGTTGAATGCTACTGCAGCCANGTTCCCGGGCAATTCGNACGATAGAGCCTGCGTCATTCCCTCGATGGCCCACTTNGTCGCACAGTAGGGAGCCACCTCTGGAGAGGTAGAGCGGCCCCACCCGGAACTGAAATTCACAATCACTCCCTTATTCTGCTCGATCATGGCCGGAACAGCATAACGCAAAACATTGGCCACCCCCTTGATATTCACATCAATCACCTCCCCAAATTCCTCGCTCTCAACCTCCCAGAGCGGGGCAGGCTCATTGATCAGAGCCGCATTATTAAGAAGAAGCCGTGGTGGCCCCACCTCACGCAAGGCAGCTACACAGAAGGCTTTTACCTCGTCTTCTTCAACTACATCTACCGAGGCTAGAAAGTGACCCTCNCCGAGACTCTCNGCCACCTCCTTCACGGCTCCCGCACTGCGNGCCAGCCCTGCAACAACCCATCCCCTTTCAGCAAGNCCAAGAGCCATTGCCCGCCCCAGGCCTCGTGAGCACCCCGTAATCCATGCGACTCTCTGATCGAGCATGGCGCACGATTAGAGTCTGTTCCTCCGCCTCACGAGAAAATTCTGCATCCCTGTGTCAGTTGGAAGGCCCGGCGGAAATGAAGCGAATCCCGGTTTGCCCTTATCACCACACGCTCCCATGCCTATAGGAGGGCATGTCTGAGCAGAAAAGAAAACGCTCTTGGTGGAAATGGCTTCTTTCTCTGACAGTTCTGGCACTCCTGACCCCCGTTATTGTTCTCCTTGTCTTCAAGGCCAGCACCGAGAAAGCCTGGGAGCAATACGAGGCCGAGTGGCACTCTCGTGATCCGCTCTCTGTAAGCCATTACCTGCCCGCTCCTGTCCCGAAATCGCAGAATCTCGCCTTCCACCCCCTCTTNGAGAATCTCGAAAAGAGCGGCTCTCCCGCACACACTTGGTTTGCCTCATTTCGTGTAAACCCGGCCTGCCCCGGGGCCCAAGATGACTTCAGAGCCAATCCCGCCACCATGCAGCGGTCTGATCTATCCAAAATCGCCTCGGTAGCTCTCTTAGACTCGAAGAAGGAACGTGTTGCCGAACTCGTTCGCCTCAATCAACCCGTGAGCGNCCAACTCGACCAACTCTCGGAGGCCCTTGCCCAGCGGCCACACTACCACGTCCCACACCCATGGCATGACGCCTTCCTTTTGTTAGAGACGGAGAGCTCTGGGCTGCAGATCCTGAGTGCAGCCCATGGCTATCTCCTTCGCGCAACCCTGAATCTCCATTCCGAGAACCCATCGGGAGCAGCTGCCGATATCACGAGCTCCCTTCGCCTCTCCTCCGCAGTGGGACAGGATCCCTTNCTGNTGAACCTCCTCGCTGAATGCAAACTTCGCTCACTCGCTCTCAGCGCTCTATGGGACGGCCTCGCAGGTAATAGCTGGAATGAAGAAANCCTTCGAAAGTTAGGCAAGGAACTCTCGACNATTCCCCCAGCACGCGACCGACTTCTTAANGTCATCCGAGTATCCCGAGCANAAGTTCTAGGGCTTATTGATCGACTCCAGGATTTCTCCGCGGGAGGCGGCAGTGGGAAGGCCCCCGCCCTCACTCGTTTTTTTCTCGCTGCGAATCGACTTTCCTACTGCCGGGATCTCCAGGAATGCATTCTGGCCCCTGGAGGAAAGCTCGCCCAGCAAGCTACCCGTTCCGGCATCAGGCATTATGAGGAACGACTTCAGAGCCGGGCACAAGGGCTCTCAAAATATATCTACGCCCCAAGCTTGATGATGGCTCCCGTTTTCAGCGGCCCGTTCTCCAGTATCCTTGAATCGGACGGAGACATCCTCGCCGCACGCTGGGCTATCGAGATTGAGCTTCATCGCGTGATCCATGGATCTTACCCCCCCACGTTGGAAGACTTGACGCCAACAGCTGTGAAAACTCGGGGGGCGGCCGGAACGAGAAGACAAAAGGTCGTCTATAAGCTGAAAAAGGATGGAACCCCGGTGATCTCAATCGAGTGGCGGGCTGGCACCGGGCCCGCAAAAGACACAGTATGGAGCTACCCGACCTCAAATCCCTGAACTTTTCCAGACTGACCTAGCCCTCCCCCCGAACTTGATTTTGTAGGTTTTGGTGATCCAGGGGCCTCGAAATTCCTTGACCGGCTGCCGAATCACCGCTTTCCTCCCCGCCCCGCAACCCAGATCCACCTATAGAATGTCACGAGTCTGCAGCATTAGAGGTTCCCGCGTCCGCATGGGGCGTAGAATCCACCGTTCCGGATTGGCCAAGAAAAAGGGTGGTATCGGTCGTCACGTCACGAAAACCGTCAAACGCTCGGTTTCTCCAAACCTGAAGACCAAGAGGGTGTGGGTCCCTGAACTAGGGCGCTACGTCAAGGTGAAGGCCAGTTGCAAGGCCTTCAAGACCATCAATAAGAATGGCGCTTACTCCACCCTGAAAAAGGCTGGGTTGATCAAGTAGTCGTTCGCGCGGCACCCCTTCACACCGAGGTCTCTCCAGAGATCTTTCAGGACGAGGTCTCTCAACCCCGGGGTCGCTTACATTTTCAAGCCCCCGCCTCGCAGACCGTGAGGATCGCATCCCGCATGCCGTGAATCTTTTTCTTGTCCGCAGGAACAATGGTGGCGAGACAGCCCCCGAGACTGACAGCCCCCTCTTCACTGACAAAGTAGTAAGGACAAAGTCTGGCCCGACCCCGCATCATTTTTCGGGAGCCGGTCTCAGGGTCGAAGTAGGGGTGATCCACTAGTTTAGTCTCCCGGAATTCCTGGAGAATATAGGGTTGAGCTTCAAACCCCTTGCACGCCACCTCCAAGGCCTCGACCCACTCTTCCCGGGATACGTCATGACCAACGACCACTCCCCGGCTTCCCCAGGCTAGCTCACTAAAACCGCTGACCTTGAGGACCAGTCGCCGCAGTTTCTGACTGAAATCTCCCAGCTGCGGCCACGAGTGCACTTCGAGACGAGGAAGGCTCGCGTGAGGGGGAAGCGGTGCCGGGTCAACAACCCACCCGTAGGGCACGATATCTCTGATCCTCTGTAAATGGCTCCCTCTCATCTCAGCATCCCATACCTCCCGCAAGCTCGGCGACCAGAGGAGTGCCAACCAAAGTTTTTCTTCAAAGTGAGGCTTACAGGGCGGGGTGAGATCTCGACGCCTCGAAATGGCAGACAGTGCAGGTATTGCCTCCCAATCAAACAGCTCAAAGAAGCGGTAAAGGCCGGCCGACGAGTCCGTATCCTGAAAGGTCTCTGCCGCTGCGATTCCCCAAGCCCCCTCTCCGGCCTGATTAAGGGCTTTAACCAGCCAATCCATTTCCGGCCGGTAGTCTGCAGATTCTTCAGAAAGGAGGATCTCTCCCCCACTTGGCATGAGGGAGCAGAAGCCCTCCACCATTCCCGCCGCTCCGCCCAGGAGCCTGAAGCCCTCTGCGCCATAGCGCCGCGCGAGCCACCCTGTGATTCCCATACCCCCCGGCACAGCGTCTAATTCAGTGAGAGCGAACCCATTCTCTGTCATCAGCAGATCGGGGCGGATAACCCGGGGAGCGACGTCACGTAAATCATCAGACTGCTGGGTCTCGGTCAGCCACGCAGGCTTACCGCTATCCAGCACCTCGGCAATCCAACTTGGCAATGAGCCCTTGACGCTCCGGCGGTAAATCCGGTCACACCCCTGCTGAAACATTCGCAGGGGGTGGCCTAGCCGCTCCAGCTGGGAAACTTCCGTGGGAGCCAGCCTGAGAGGCTCAGGCGAAAAGAGCCAGCCACGATCCTCACGGAAGCCCACTGCTTCAGCATCACTTAAGAAGTCGTCAAGCCCCAGCNCCATCGGGGAGCAATCTGACCGAGGACNGGCTAAGACTGCAAACAGGAAAGCCTCTCGATGCTAATCACATTGATAGGCGGGGGCCTATGGTCCTAGCTGAGCTCTCGCAATGCTTCTCTGATAAGGTCCTCAGCGGCCATTTCGAGATCTCTCTCCAACACCACTTTTATCGCTTTCCGGGCATCGACCTGTTTGAANCCAAGCGCGAGGAGCGCCAGTTCCGCATCCCGGGAAGCAGATCCTGCTTCGTTCCCCCCGTCTCCCGCTTGCCAAGTCTCGGTAACGCCTACCTTATCCTTAAGCTCAAGAACGATACGCTCCGCGGTCTTCTTCCCGAGTCCTTTTATCGCCGAGAGCCCCTTCACGTCCTCATCCACAACAGCCTGCTTAAAACGCTCCACTGCCATGCCACTCAGAACAGCCATTGCGATTGTCGGGCCTATTCCGCTAACCCTGTCCACCAGGAGGAGAAAAATGTCCCTCTCCTCCTGGCTGGAGAACCCGTAGAGTGTGTGGGCGTTTTCCCGGACATGAAGATGGGTCAAAAGGGTTATTTCCTCACCTTGCCTCGGGTTCAGGCGATCGAAAGACGAAATCGGGACGAGGACCTGATATCCAACTCCGGCAACATCCACCACCAAACGGCTGGGAAGAGCCTCTACCACCTCGCCTCGCAAACGCGCGATCACTTAAATACCCTTAGGGTTCCAAAATGGGCGATCCAAGCCAAAAACCCGAAGAAAACGAAGCCCTCAAGGTTTATTTCTAATATAAACAAACATTTTACTTGTAAGGAATTTGAAAAAAATATGAGCTACTTCCTTTTTCGTATCGCACTTGTACCCATTCGCTGCTANANTGTNCCCGCTATGGCTACCACGAAAAGAACGCGATTTTCACGNCGGCTCCCTGATCACGTCACTGACGAATTGGTGAANGTNCTCGGAGATGACGACAAGTTCTTCGGNTTTAATGACCTTTTTGAGTTGGTTTACGATCGACTGAAGGAGCGGAACGCCGTGAGCGGAGGAGAAGAAATGCTCCGGCTCCGTGCATACGAGAAGCTGCAAAACCTTGTTACCCGCGGACTCGTTGAGAAAAGCGGAAAGGAATACAAAGGCCTCGATCGGATCGAAGAGGCTCACAGCGACAATATTGCGGCTCAACAGCAGCAAGCCTGAGCAGCTGAAATAAAAGCTTCCGCTGGAAGTAATCCAGCTAGTTTTCTTTTAGAACCTGCGCCAGCCTCTGGCGCAGGTTTACTTTTTCATCATTAGTCCATGCTTCCTGACTATCTTCCAGTCCTGATGCAAATCCTGGTCGCGATCGGATTTTGCGCCGCCATGCTGATTGCCAGCGTCGTTTTTGGTAAACTTGGCCGAAAGGTAGGAGCTAAGGATGTGCCCTACGAGTGCGGGATGCTTCCCATCGGGGAAGGTGCACCGCGCTTCAGTGTGAAGTTCTATCTGGTCGCGATGCTTTTCGTTATCTTCGATATAGAAGTAGTCTTCATGTATCCTTGGGCCGTCCAGTTCAGAGAGCTTATCCTGACAAACTCCATGGCTCTTCTGTCCATGGCTTCATTCGTTGGTGTCCTAGCCATAGCCTACCTCTACGTCCTGAAGAAAGGGGCCTTGGACTGGAAAGAGTAGATTCGGCAGGCGGCGCGCTGCCCTTACTGCTCTGGCTTCGTCTTCGGGGCAGCAAATGCATCAGGCCCTCGGCCCTCTCCACCGGCTCTTCTCGGCCTTACAGAACAATATTGGCTCCGCCTCCTCTCCCGGCCCAGGATCACGCCGTGAACAGTAGCAGGCCAGCCCATATCGAGGAGGCCGCCAAGACGAGGAACCCGGTAACGCCCAGCCCGATATCCAGCTTGGTTGCGCGAGGTCGCCGTGGAGAACTGGAGCGGGGAAAGACAATTCCGGCATACAGCATACCAGCGAGAAATCCTCCGCCATGTGCAAAGTTATCGATAAACTGGTAACCTATAACCCCAACAACAAAAGTTACACCAAGAGCACCAAGCAAGCGCCGCCTCGAAGACCGGGGAACAAGCCGCCCATGCAGAGTCTCGAAAATCAGTAGAAAGCCTAACAACCCCAATATCCCCCCAGATGCCCCAATCGACGCTTTCTCCGGAACGAAGTGACTTGTGGCCCATCCGCCTGCAACCATGGAAATAACCATTACTAGCGAAAGATGGGACCACCCTGCCAAAGACTCCACTCGTCTGCCCAGATACCACAATCCCCATACATTCAGTCCCCAGTGCAGGGGATGGCCATGCAAGAACGGTGCCGTCACGAGGCGGTAGGCTTCCCCGGCATTGAACCCTCCCTTTTGAAGTCCTGCAACCTCAACCGCGGCCTCTAACTCAACCCATGGCTGTATAATCCCGCATCCCGCCAGAAGACCAATAAGGACTGGCGTGAACCATATCCGGTGGTTCTTCAACCAGTAATCAAAACGAGCCTCCTGCTCTTCCAAAGCCAGCGCCTGCTCGTTCAAGGCTCTCGCGGATCGGCGGTCACGGCAGGCATCATACCAGGGAACTAGGCCAAGAATGGTGAGCAGGATTCCCGCCAGACCTACTTCAAACGACTCCGTCGGCAGAGTGCCATTTGCCAAGTTCGCGTAGAGGGCCCACAGCAGCAGGACAGCAAATATGAGCGTATTGCGTCTCGCATTACCTGCATCAATTTCGGCTTGCTCATGGAGCCTTTCACGCAACGGTTCCACCAGCTCTGAAACTGCCTCAGGAGGGATCAGCTTCTTCTGATCTGCCACCCATACCGCCTCTACCCTCTCACGGCTGGAATGGATATGATGACCAAGAGCCTCAAGGCTTTGGAATTCGAATTGCCGCCCCTTCGGGGAAACACAGCCATAGGGAGCCGCTTGGGATTTATCCGGAAACACTTCCGGGCGAGACCAAACTGGTTGCTCAGGATCGCTAGTCATCCCCCTTCAGCATGACCCTCCCGAGGCACACGGCATGGAATAAAGTTCCAGACGACTCACCCAGCCGCCATCAGGGCTGCTCGGCAGCGGGCTCGGCAGCGGGCTCGGCAGCGGGCTCGGCAGCGGGCTCGGCAGCGGGCTCGGCAGCGGGCTCGGCAGCGGGCTCG
>PBTP01000111.1 GCA_002729275.1 Roseibacillus sp.
GATTGCGGAGCGGTGAAAGATGGCCCCATTGTAGTCACCCCGGTTGATATAGTTCAGGAGGTTTTCTACGTGAGCGGGACAGGCCTCGGGGTAAAGAATAGAGTCGATGGTTCCGAGATTGGTCTGGAAGCGAATTGCGGTGGAAGTGTCTGGGTCGTGAAAGTGAGGGCCAAGGTCGTAACGAATTGGTGCGATCGGAGGGCTGAGAAAAAGAAATCCAGGCAGGGGTGAAACGGCCTCTGGTCCGGAAGGGGCAGGCTTGATCCGCAGGGTGATGAAGGTCGTGGCGATAGCATTCCCATCAGTCGCCGAAATCATGGGTCGGTAGATTCCGGGCGCGAGAGGGCTGCCTGAGAAGGTCCCAATGCTGGAATCAAACACAAAGCCCTCAGGCAGATCCGTCACTTCGAAACTTGAGGCGTTTCCCTCCCCCCCAACGGTATACACTGTCAGGAGTGGGCTGGTGAGTGGGCTTCCAACAGTTCCGCCGATAAATCTCCCAGCTTCGATCGCGAATCCCGAGGGNAGGNTGACATCAGGCGACTCAGTCCAGCCNGAGTTCTCCTCGGCCCTCAGCGCNCGGACNCGGAANCTCAAGGTGCTNCCCGGACTNCCTCCNCGGAGNGANAGCAGGNTGCTGTTNGCNGGNGAGACTCACNACTGTGANCCANTCTTNTCCTTCGGGNCGAANNTGCAGNTCGTATCCGGTCTCNTCATCNCAGTTATCNATCCANGNAACCTCGATGGAGGTNGANNNNAGGAAAGGAGTGGCNACCCNGACATTNGTNGGNTCGTCCCCGGCCNGAAGAAAGCNNGCCATGNTNAGGGAGANGNCNATGACCNTCGGGATAGACNACACATGTTNCACGAGGCCCAGCAAATGCGAGGGGCGACCGTATGGCAATACCGGTTTCTGGTAACTAGGGTTATGGGANTAAGNCTTNGATAACGATTTCAGTTGCCAGANGGAGGTGTCGTGAAGACGGTGGCAGNGTCCGATTTGAGANAATCAACTTCTTTATTTANNNCTCATGGCTCAANAAAAGAGAACNGGTGGNCTTGCNCTCTTTGATCTCGATCAGACCCTTATTGCCTGGGATACCCAGCTTCTTTTCTGCAACTGGGTCCTGCGGAAGGAGCCTGTGCGCCGGCTCTACCTCCTTGTCTTTCTTCCCTTTCTCGTCCTTTCAAGGGTGCTTGGATCAGAGGGAATGAAGAGGATCTTTCTCTCCTTTCTCTGGANAATACCACGCCGGGGTATTGAGGACCTGGTGGAAGGATTTGTTGCTCACCATGTTCCGCGGTCCTTTTATCCATCGATGCTGGACGTGCTCGCAGAGGAGCGAGCGAAGGGGCGCCGGTTGGTTCTGGTCTCGGCGAGCCCTGAGTTTTATGCCCGGCCTCTTGGAGAGGCGCTGGGGTTTGATGCGAGTTACGGGACGAGAGTTGAGTTTGAAAGCACGATGCCGCTTTTCCCTGATTTTATTGGAGGTAACAACAAGCGGGAGGTGAAAGTATCACGGCTCCTCGAGGAGGGAGAAATCCTGAAGAAGGGGATCCAGGAGAATAGCAGTGGCTTCTCGGACAGTANGGTGGACCTTCCCATGCTGGAATTGTGTGAAGAAGTGACAGTTGTGAATCCAGGAGAGACCCTGAGGAAGATAGCGGAGAGCCGTGGATGGAAAGCCGTATGTCCCAGTCGGCCTTTTTCCAACCGGCGAGCGATGGCCTTCCGTTGTCTCAGGCAGATATGTGGATTGGACGCTGGGAGTGCTGGATAATGNGGTTCCTTTTCCTTTNCGGGAGAGCAATTAGTTGNTANTNTTCTNCTTGNAGNAGNNAACTGCAGTTCTATGAGACGAAAACGAGAATTGNNNAGTGAGCGTCGGTCGGCGCTCAGCGNAACGGCAACTCGCCGCATGGTCTCNCTTGCTCTCAGTGGACCTGCGGTTTTTTTGTGCCCAGTGAGTCGCCTGTGTGCGCTGCAATGACCCTGACGAAACAAAATAAAAAACACGCTTCAAATTATGATTAAAACAACATTATCCCGCCTTTCGGCGGCAGGAATAGCTGGACTTCTTATCGCCTGTGGAGGGCCTGAAAAGCAAGCTGATGGTAACGAGTCAGAGGTGAAGGTGCTTCGCTTCTCTGCGATCCCGGATGAAGATACAACTGCCCAGAAGGAGAGATTCCAACCAGTGGCAGATTATCTCTCCAAGGCTCTGGGTATCGACGTCGAGTTTGTCGCATCGAGTAACTATGGAGCTTCGGTGGAAAAGTTCGAAAATAATGACGTTCAGCTGGCGTGGTTTGGAGGAGTGACCGGAGTGCAGGCGATGACCCGGGTGGAAGGAGCTCGTGCCCTGGTGGCGGGTCAAAAAGATCTCGCCTTCAAATCCTACTTTATCGCGAATGCCTCCACCGGACTGGAAGCCTCGGATGAATTTCCGGCTGCAATTGCCGACCTGAAATTTACCTATGGTAGTTCCAGTTCGACCTCGGGGTGTATCATGCCGAGCCATTTTATCATCGAGAACACAGGGAAGACTCCTATGGAGTTCTTCAAGGAGAAGCCTGGATTCTCCGGAGCGCATGACAAGACCGCGATGCTGGTGCAGGATGGATCCTTCCAAGCTGGAGCGTTGAGCTTTGGCACCTACGAGAAGCTTGTGGCAGCTGGGAAGATAGACCCGGAAAAGTGTGTGAAAATCTGGGAAACACCGACGTATGCGGATTACAACATGACCGCACATCCGGATCTGGAGAATACCTTCGGTGAGGGGTTTCTGGACAAACTGCAGCAGGCGCTGGTGGACTGTCAGGACGAAGCGGCTCTCAAGGCGCTGGGTCGGGAAAAACTGGTAAAGGTAAACAATGAGACTTTCGCCGGTATCGCGGCCGTGATGGAAAAGGTCTCGTTTGACTGAATCCACCAGGGCAAGAACCGAGAATCATGGAGACGGTGTTTGAGCTTTCCCAGGCTCACAAGAGCTTCGGGGCAGTGCATGCACTCTCGAGCATCGATCTCCAGATTGCCAAGGGCGAGCGAGTAGCTTTGATCGGGGCCTCCGGGAGTGGTAAGACAACGCTTCTTCGCCTGCTTGGGGCACAGCTGGCACCTGACCGCGGTGAGGTCCGGGTGCTTAGCTGTAACCCCCTTGGCCTCGGCGAGGGCAAGCTGAGGGAGTTGCGCTCGAGACTGGGCTATCTCCCTCAGGATCTTGGTCTCGTGCCCAATTTACGAGTTCTTCAGAATGTCGCCGCAGGGCGATGTGGGCGCAGGTCCGTCCTGGGAAGCCTGCGTGATTTAATCCTGCCGGCAGTAGGAGTTCGCCGGCGTATTTATGAGCTTCTGGAGAGGGTTGGGATTGAGGAAAAAATGTATGACCGGGTGGATACCCTCTCCGGGGGGCAGCAACAGAGGGTCGCGGTAGCGCGGGCGCTTTTCCAGGAGCCGGCGGTGCTTCTGGCAGATGAGCCCGTTTCTGCAGTTGATCCGGCCCGTGCCCGTGATGTTCTTGAGCTTCTGACCCGTCTCAGTGCAGAGGAGGGCCTCACCCTCGTGGTTTCCATGCATCAACTGGATCTCGCGCGGGAATTTTTTCCGCGGCTTGTAGGACTCAAGTATGGAAAAGTTCATTTTGATGAAGCATCCTCCGAGTTGGGGAGTGAAGCTCTCTCGGCTCTCTTTCAGCTCGGAGATAAAGTGGCTGATTCGTGAGAGTGCCGGGCACATTCTGGCTGGGAAAACGCCTGGTGGTAGTGGCATTCCTCGGCGTGCTCTTGGTTTCCGGATGGGTTTTGGGACCCCGAATCGTACAGCTGAGTGCGGGAGCGGATCCCTTTGCCGAGATGGGGCGATTTTTCGGAGCAGCCCTTTCGCCTTCTCTGGCGGATGAAAACCCCTCTCTTCCGCCGGATGCCCGTCCGTTTCTCCTCCGCCTCGGAGAGAGCCTCCTCCGGACCTTTCGTTACGCACTAATCGCAATCAGCCTCGCGGTGCCTGCGGGACTGGTCCTGGGTTTTCTTGCCTCATCCGCGTGGTGGCCCGGAGGAATGCGATATGGGAAGGCGTCGGTGGGGAGGACTGCAATAAGAAGTGGGCTTCGCCTGCTCCGGTGGGCGTGCCGCTTTCTCATTACTCTTGGGAGGTCGATTCATGAGCTGGTGTGGGCGCTGTTTTTTCTCTCGGCCCTCGGAGATGCTCCCATCGCTGCGTGCGTTGCCCTGGCGCTGCCCTTCGCTGGAACCCTTGGCAAGGTCTTCTCCGAATTGATCGATGAGCAATCCCAGGAATCCCGTTCCACGCTCATGGCCACGGGGGCCTCTCCACTGCAGGCCTTTCTGAATGCTCTGCTGCCCTCTGCGGTGCCGGAGATGCTTACCTATACGGTCTATCGTTTTGAATGCGCTCTTCGCTCGTCCGCGGTTCTGGGCTTCATTGGCGTAGAAACCGTCGGGCTGGGGATACGTCAGTCGTATGAGAGTCTCTATTATGGGGAGGTATGGACCCAGCTCTATGCTCTGGTNATCGTGGTGGTGGGAGTTGATACCTTGGGTGCCCGCCTTCGAGATCGGTTGAACCGGGGTGCTACCCGTAAGTCAGTACCGGAACTCAATAAGTTGGAATTGGGGAGGTCGGAAGCGCTTTTGCGGCGAACCGCTCCACGCGACTGGGTGGTCCGGGGAGGCCTCCTCGCTGGGATCATGCTGGTTGTGATTTCGTGGACCAATGGAAGGGAGCTCGCAATTGACATGGCGGCCGATCAACGGGATGCGCGGATAGGTCGCTTTCTCACCAAGCTGACCCCGGCGCCAGCCCGTCCTGAAAATTCTACCGCTTCCGGGCCCGAACGGATGGAGGCTCTGGAGGGCAAAGGTGGTGAGATAAAGAATTGGGCGGTCGATTTATGGTCACGAAACGGCGCAGAGGCACTTCTTAATACTGTCGCTATTGCCAGCTCAGCGATTGTCCTTGCTGGATTAGGGGCAGCCCTGCTCCTGCCCGTTGGAAGCCGGGCGCTCGCCCGGGGAGAGCCATTCGGTGTTCTTGGGGCCGCCTCTCGATGGGTTCATTGGTGGTGGTGTGGAGTTGGATTTCTAACCCGAGGCCTTTTCATCCTTGCCCGGGCGGTGCCGGAATATGTCTACGCTTTTCTCCTTGTTGGCCTGCTTGGACCGAGCGCCTGGCCTCTTGTTTTCGCCCTGGCGCTCCATAACCTCGGCATTCTAGGGCGACTGTGGGGAGAGGTGATGGAGAATCAGCGTCCTGAGGTTCCGCGGCATTGGATCCAAAGTGGTGCGGGGCGTGTCCAATCCTATTGCGGGAGCCTGGCTCCTTTGTCCTTTAACCGTTTCCTCCTCTTTTTCTTCTATCGATGGGAGACCTGCATCAGGGAGGCAACGATCCTTGGGATGCTGGGCATCTCATCACTGGGCTACTATGTCTCAATCGCACATAACTGGCTTCGTTACGACGAGATGCTTTTNTATGTTCTCCTTGGTGTTGCGGTTGTTTTCGCTGGNGACATTCTNTCGGATTGGATGCGGCGTAAATTACGCGGAGAGATTGCCTGNTCCTGAGGAGCAATTNGTCTGANTNATTCGCNCTTCGATCTGGATGATCGCCCAGGCAGCATGTTCGGCAATGAGGNNGTCNTCTCTTTNCGCAGCAGCNTCTAAGGCGGGAAGATCACTNGGGGCNCCAACGTTCCCGAGAACAACACATACGTTGCGAAGAAAGCGATTCCGCTTGATNCGCTTGATTGGTGATTTCCTGAAGAGACTGCGAAATTCCTCGTCTGTCAGAGTGAGGAAATCGCGGAGCTGGTGTTCGAATACTTCNTTCCGTGCATGGAAACGAATATCACTGCTGGCCTTTGCNAANCGGTTCCAAGGGCAGACCGCGAGGCAGTCATCNCACCCGTAGAGGCGATCCCCGATTAGAGGCCGGAACTCNTCGGGAATTGAGCCCTTGTGTTCAATNGTGAGGTAGGAAATGCATCTNGGTGCGTCCACGTGGTGAGGACTAGTGATGGCGTTCGTGGGGCAGGTGTCGATACATGCGGTACACTTTCCACAGTAATTCTGAGTCGGNTTATCAGCCTCAAGTGGGAGAGTNGTGATTAATTCGGCAAGAAAAAACCAGGCTCCCATCCGGCGATGGATTTGAACACAGGATTTCCCATTCCATCCCAGTCCGGATTCGGTTGCGAGATCCCGTTCAAGAACCGGACCGGTATCAACGTAGTAACGCTGGGTGCCGCCAAGTTCCTGCATTGCNAGATCGAGGTCCTTGAGCTTTTCCTCGATAACGTCGTGGTAGTCCTCGTTCCANGAATAGCGGGCAATTTTNTAGGTTGGGTTGGGGTNGCCCGGTCCGGGGTAGTAGTTGAGTGCAAGGCAGATAACGGCCTGNGCGCCGGGAAGAATATCACGGGGGTCNGTACGCCGCTCGGGATNCCGCTCAAGCCACTTCATATCACCAGCCTTCCCCTCCGCGACCCATTGCAGAAACTCGTCGGCNTGCCTCGCCCTGCGGGCAGGCGCGACCCGGCAATCTTCAAAGCCGAGTTTGGCGGCAATGAACTTTACGTTGCGCTTGGNGATGGCAGGATCCACGGCGGTAGGGCGTGACAGGGAACGAGNCGTTCTTCAACCAGAGAAAAAGTAGCGGGCAGATTCAACGATTCCGGTNGTGATTTCCGGGAAGGTGAGNTCATCAGTTTCAATCTCCTGATGAGCGGTGTCCCGGTAAAAATNCATTCGTCTCTCAAGTAGACGGNTGATTGTTTCCTCCGGATCGTCGGTNTTGAGAAGGGGCCTTTCCCGGTTCTTCGCGGTNCGNCGCAGNATTTCCCCGGGAGACACCACCAGCCAGACGACAAATCCCATTNTTTTCAGGATGTTNCGGTTAGCGGNGCGNTCNATGATNCCGCCACCAGTNGCGACAATCCGGTGGNTTGGGCNAGATTGTTCCAGNTCGGTGAGNACAGCAGTNTCGCGATCCCTGAATTCCTCCTCGCCGTTTTCTTCAAAAATNGNACGGATCGGTTTGCCTGCCTGCTCNACGATCAGNGNNTCNGTATCTACNACAGGATAGCCCAGTGCGGCGGAGAGNTCACGGGCGACNGAGGANTTCCCTGANCCCATGAATCCGATCANAATTATGTTTTCGCTGGGAAATGTNGCTCCTCCGNTCATCGNGANNGTANTTTAAAGTGAATTTCTAAATTCTAAACCATAACAATTAATTGTTACANTTCGGCGTGCAGACNCGGGTNGAAATAGCTGACTTTGAAAANTGGAGGGNNGTTGNGGAGGANGCNGCCAAGGTTCTGAGGGCGGGAGAGGTGGTNGCGCTACCTACCGAAACCGTCTATGGNTTGGGNGCTGACGCCTTTAATGCNGAGGCNGTNGCCAGAGTTTTCGAGGCCAAGGGCCGCCCTTCCTTTGATCCTCTCATTGTGCACATAGCAGGGATTCGGGACCTGCAGCGGGTNGCGGTTGTCTCTGANGAGCTNGAGGNNGTNGTGNGGNAGTTGGCNAAAGCCTTCTGGCCCGGNCCGTTGACGATGGTCCTGCCGAAGCACGANGATGTTCCNGATCTTGTGACCAGTGGCCTCCCTACNGTGGCGGTGCGTGTCAGTAAGCATGAGGTCATGCGCCTGCTCACNAAGGANCTCGGTCCGATTGCCGCTCCCAGCGCGAATCGATTTGGTCGTATCAGTCCTACTTCGGCGAGTGCGGTGTTGACCGAGCTTAATGNGCGCATTCCCCTGATCGTGGACGGTGGAGCNTGCTCGAANGGATTNGAAAGTACGATCATAGCAGTGGAGGTGGGAGAGAAGCGNCCNGTCCTTCGGTTGCTTCGTCCNGGCCCNGTAACCCGGGAAGAACTTCAGAAGTTTGGTAAAGTCCCGAGAGCGGGCCGGGTGACTGATGACCGACCAGNGGCTCCGGGGANCCTTGATTCCCACTANGCGCCGGAGATTCCGGTTCTGCTNCATGATAGTCCGGAGGAATTTGAGCCGGAAGAGGGCAANCGCTACGCCCTTCTGAGTTACNGGGGAGAGGCCAAGGATGGCTATCTTGAGCGNCATGACTGGGNNCGGGTGGAGGTCCTCAGTCCTGGNAAGGGGAAGNTGGCGGAGGCNGCNGTTCGTTTTTTNCANTCCCTGCGTAATCTGGATNCTGANGNNATNGATGCNATCGTGGCTGAGCCTGTCAGCGATGTAGGCCTTGGCTCNGCNATTATGGACCGTTTGCGCCGCGCAGCNTTCCGGTGAGAGCCCANTGACGCCTCCCTCGATGAGGCATTGAACATTCGGAATGAATANGGCACTCTGAAGGCNGATGTTGCGGGCAATGATGACGGTGTCCGGGCTCACCTTGGTGAGTCGAATCCTTGGNTTCCTGAGGGATGTTCTGATCGCGAGGTTCGTGGGGACGGGGCCGGTGGCGGATGCCTTNGTGGCNGCCTTTCGCTTTCCCAATATGTTTCGCCGTATTTTCGGNGAGGGAGCCTANAATGCAGCNTTTGTTCCACTCTTCGGGCGGAAGTGTGAAGAGCAGGGGAGTGAAGNTGCNNTTGGTTTTGCCCGGAACACCTTTTCGGCACTGGTCTGGGCAGTAGGGATTCTGACCCTGATCGCNATTCCGTGCATGCATTGGATCATGATGGCNGTGGTTCCCGGATTCCTGCCNAAGTTNGACAAAGACCTTGGAGGAGTTGGTCACGAGCNTGCTTTTCATGAGTGCAGGGTCGANATCANGGGNGCACGGGAAATCTACTTNCAGATCACCGGTAAGTCCGAAGCTGCGGTAAGACACTGGTCGGCGAGGACAAGGTCCGAGGACATGCACTTCCTTGATCTGGAGGGCAATCGACACGACCTGCTGGTCTCATTGCAGGAGGAAGGGTTCCCGATGATCACCAGCGGAGGAAAAGAGATTGCCTCCGAGGGTCTGATCCTGACCCAGCTCAGCCTGAGGGGGGACAAGTACAGTGGGGTAGGGCGTGATGTCGACCCCCGCAAACGGTTTGTCCCGAGAGAGGGTGAAGACGTGTCGGCGGTTATTTTTGGAATGGATCCCACGGGGTTGGGGCGGATTCAGTTGCCGCAGGAACATGGGATGGAAACCTTTGTCGTCCAGGTTATGATCGGAAAAGCGGACGAGGGTGCTGAGATTCGGGAGTCGACCCTGCGTATTTTCCGAAACCATCCTGAGAATTTTGATCTCACGGTGGCTCTTTCGCGGATCATGTTCTGTTACCTGTTTTTCATGGCCCTTGTCGCGCACTTGAGTGGGGTCCTGAACACCTTCAGGCATTTTGCCGTTCCCGCGGGCGCTCCCATTCTACTGAATCTCGTGATGCTGGGCTCTCTCGGCCTCGTATGGTTCATGCGCTGGGAGGGAGACCTCGAGGTAGGAAAGTCCCTGGCTTGGGGAGTTGCGCTGGCTGGATTTTTGCAGTTTGTGGTTCTCTGGATTGCGTGTAGCCGGGCCGGGGCTGCGATGGTTCCTCATAAGCCTCTGTGGAATCCGGAGCTCAAAAAGCTCCTTTTCCTGATGGGTCCCGGGGTGATCGCCGCTGGGATCCAGCAGGTGAATCTTCTGGTGGGTGGGGTGATTGCGTCTTTTCAGCAGGGAGCCATATCGACGCTCTATTACGCGGACAGGGTCAACCAGCTGCCCCTGGGAATGATCGGGATAGCGCTTGGAATCGTTCTTCTGCCGGAGGTAACCCGCCGTCTTCGCAGTGGTCGAGAGGCGGAGGCTGCACACAGTATTCTCCGGGGTATGGAATTGGCGATGCTTCTCACCCTTCCCGCGGCTGCTGCAATGGTGGCTATTCACGAGCCTCTGATTCAAGGCCTCTTTGCCGGAGAAAGGTTCAATGCGGAGGATGTGAGCAAGACGGGATGGGCTTTGGCGGGATTCGCGCTGGGGTTGCCCGGTTACGTCTTGATCAAGGTTCTGCAACCAGCGTACTTTGCACGGGAGGACACAAGAAGGCCCATGATCATGGCTGGTGTGGCAGTGGCTGTGAACATCGTATGTAGCCTCCTTCTTTTCCGTCTTCTGCTCCCCGGGGGTTACGGGCATGTTGGGATAGCGGTTGCGACTGCAGTCTCTGCATGGGTCAATGTAGTACTTCTGTGGCGCGGGATGGATGGATTTGTCACGATTTCACGGTCAGAGTGGAAACGGTTTTTCCGGATGGTTCTGGCGAGCGTGCTCATGGGGGGCGTATGCTACCTTGCAGGACTCGCGCTTGAGTCCTGGTTGAGCGGCACAATGTGGCAGAGAGGCGGTGCGCTCGCCTTAATCGTAGGAACAGGAGTAACGGTGTATGGAATCCTGACCTTATCCCTTGGTGCTACTTCAGTGTCTGCCCTGCGCTCAAGTCTCATGTCGGGCAGGGTGAGGGAAGACTAGTGAAAATCGCGGTTGCGAGATAGGTCATGAAGCCTAGATTTCTCCCGTTCAATCAATGAAAGTGCGTGTTTTCAGCAAGGGAATCCTGATCTGTGCGGCGATCTGGGCACTCGTGCTGGTTGCGCAGGGCTACTTTCAAGGGATGCGGAGAACCGCGGATAATCTAGGGCGGGTCGTCGAGGAAGATCAATTCAGGGACTGGTCGGGAAAGAGAGGGGAGCCTCCTGAAGAGGAAAGGCAGGGACGTGAGGTGCGAATCAATGAAGTCGTATCGATGCTTACCCGACAGGAGTTCAACCCTGATACCAAGGTTAGACTTAGCGAACTCAGGAGCCAGTTTTATTCCAAATTGTCAAAGGGGGAGAGAGAAGTATTTGTCGGCCGCCTGCTAGAAGGCCTGGATACTTACATCATACTTTTTGATAGTCTGCCTAATGAGCGTCGTCGGAAGCTGATCAAGCGTGCGGTGAAGGCAGCGCGTGAGGAATTACCGCCAGGCCTACAGGATAGTTACGAACTTCTTGATGCCGAGAAAGAGCATGAGAGGATTGGAGAACTTGGATGGCGTGCCGCTATGGAGGGGAAAGAGCCTGATAAAATCATGGAATTTCTCCAGTTGATTGAGATTGCGGGAGAGCTGATCCAGCGGATGCGGATCCCACAGTGGGAAGGCTCGCGTGGTGCTAAGTGATTCTAACTCTGAGGTAATCCTCGAGGTGGCGAACCTCTCCAAGTCGTTTGGGGGAAAGCCCGCCTTGCGAAATCTTTCCTTTTCTGTGCGGGAGGGAGAGATTTTCGGCTTACTGGGCCACAACGGGGCTGGCAAAAGTACGGCCTTGGGAATTCTGCTCGGGATGGTGGAGCCCGACCATGGTGAAGCTCGAATTGGAGGGTGGTCCGTGCAGCGCAAAAGGGCGGACGCTCTCCGGTATGCAGGCGCAATTTTTGAATCTCCTGCCTTTTATGATTACCTGAGCGGCTGGGACAATCTCAAGGTCCTGATGAGTTACTCTGGAGGATTTGAGAAGGAGGCTGCTCTTCGAGTCATAGAGGAGGTAGATCTCAGCGACCGGATCCATTCGAGGGTTTCGACCTACAGCCACGGAATGAGGCAGCGTTTGGCGCTCGCTCAGGCATTGCTTCCGGAACCTCGCCTTCTGTTGCTCGATGAGCCCACTGACGGTCTTGATCCTGAAGGGATCAAGTGGTTTAGGGACTTTATCCTTCGACTTCGGGAAAAGCGGGGGATCACGGTGCTCTTCAATTCTCACCTGCTGTCTGAGGTCGAACAGATGTGTGACCGGGTCGCTATCGTTCGGCAGGGGAGAAAGGTTTATGATGGGCAGCTAGCGGGAATTGCAGACGAGCAGTTGACTCTTGATATCGATGCGAATCCGTCCTCGGAGGCAGCAGCGTGCTATGAGAGACTGGGCGGGAAGAAGGAGGATGGTTCCAGCAGGGTGGTTTTCCCAGAGGGGACAGACCCTGCCCTTGTTGCCGGCGAACTTGTCAGCGCGGGGGTGGCCTTGCGGCAACTTACTCCAGTCCGGCGCTCGTTGGAGGATGTGTATCTCGAGGTAAGCAGCAGGGAAGACGGAAAGGAGAGTGATTCATGAATCTATTCCTTATTCAGGTTCGGAGTGAATTGAAGAAGCTCTTCGCCCGACGGCGGACCTACATCGGGTATGGTGCATTCCTGATTCTGGAGGTGGTTATTCTCTGGGTGTTTCACCTCGATAAGCCCAGGGAGGAAATGGGTAAAATTCTCTCAGATGCGGGGCTTGAAGTGGATCACTACTACTCAGCCCTGACTGTGACCTACTGGATGATTGGTTTCAGCATGGCGATGCTTGGTGCGATCTACCTTGCCCTGGTGTCCGGAGATATAGTCGCGAAGGAGAGTGAGGACGGAAACCTCAGAATGGTTCTGGCGCGGCCTATCAGCCGGCTGAGGGTTCTCACTATCAAGTATGTGGCGGTCCTTATCTATACCCTGACATTTGTGTGGTTCGTAGGCATCTCAGGCTATCTGATGTCTGCCATCGCTCTGGGATGGGATGGAGGCCTTTTCGTGTGGAACTACGAGCTCAAGGTTTTTGCCTTCTTTCCTGAATTGGGCGTAGGAATCGGGCGGCTCTGCCTAGCTCTTCTCCTTCTCAGTCTCAGTATGTGTACTCTGTCCTCGATCGGATTTGCTTTTTCCTGCCTCAAGATCAAGCCCGCAGCGGCCACTATTCTGGCGCTTAGCGTTCTTTTTGTCGATTCGGTCCTCCAGATGCTGCCGTTCATGGCCCCCTACCGGGAGAATTTGCTAACCTACCGGATGAGTAACTGGGTCTTTGCCCTTGAGAACAACATTTCGTGGGCCAAGCTTGCAGAGAGCTATACCGCTTTAGTGGGTCTTGACCTCACCCTGTTTGTTCTTGGATGGATGGCTTTCAGGGTCAGGGATATCAAGACCTAGGGGAAAAGGTGGCGCTGGTTTCCGGTAAAATCGGAAGAAGTGGGGGAGACTGAATCATGCGGATCTTTTTCTGGATTTGCGGGCGTGGCTGGTTGTGATTGATTTCCCTTGTGACCAGAAAAGATAAGGATTTTTTGTTTGAGTTACTGGAGACTCCGAGTCCGGTGGGATTCGAGATGCCAGGGCAGAGGGTTTGGGCCCGATACCTGGGCAAGACAGCGGATTTAGTGGAGTGCGATGCCTATGGGTCAACCTGGGGAATTCTGGGCGAGGGGAAGAAGAGCGTTATGCTGGAAGCGCATGCTGACGAAATAGGCTATATGATCAAACAAGTGACCGCTGATGGGTTCCTGCGGATTGACCGCCTTGGCGGAAGCGATAGTGCGACTGCTCGCGGTCGGCGTTTAAGAATTTTTGGTGATAAGAAGGAAGTGAGTGGGATCATTGGTAATACTGCGATCCACCTGCGGCGCGACCTCGCCAATGAAAAGTCTCCAAGACCTCATCAGCTGTGGGTTGACGTGGGGGCGAGTTCTGCAGACGAAGTAGCGGGCCTTGGTATTAGGGTCGGGCATCCGGCGGTCTACGCCGATGAGCCTGTGGAGTTGACCAAGCAGAGAGTAGTTAGCCGTGCCATTGATAACAGGATTGGGGGCTTTATTATTGCTCAGGTCATGAAGAAGGTAGCGGCCGCAAAGGCTAAGACGGCTTTTCGTTTGATCTGTCTTAATGCGGTGCAGGAGGAGATTGGGGGGAATGGCGCGCTGATGGCAACCCATCGCCTCATGCCGGATATCAGCCTCTGTCTCGATGTCACCCATGCCACCGACACCCCGGGGATTGATAACGCTCAACATGGGTATGTGAAGTTAGGTGGCGGGCCGACCCTTACCCATGGAGGTGCTAACCATCCGCTGGTGATTGAGCGCCTCGAGAAGGTAGCCCGCTCAAAACGAATTCCGATCCAGCATGAGGCCTCCAGTCGTTTTACCGGTACTGATACGGATAAAATCTTTACCGTCAGGGAAGGAGTGCCAAGTGCTTTGGTTTCTCTCCCCCTGCGCTGCATGCACTCTGTGGTCGAAACGGCCGATCTGGGCGATGTGCAGAATACCATTAACTTGATGGCCGGGTTCGTGATGTCTCTCCGGGCCAGGGATAGTTTCCACCAGGAATTGTGAAGCTAAGACTATGGTTTTTCCGGCTAGTTCTCCAGGGCGCCTTGCTGCTGGGGTCAGGTTTTGCCCTGGGGTCGGCTGATCCGGGGGAGGCGGCTCTTAACTTCATGACAAGCCTCCGCGACGAACGGCGGGCTCCGAATGAACTTTTGGAAGGCAGTGTCTTATCCCGCTACACCGGGGTCATTCGCCGGTCGGTAATCTCTCAGCGGTTGGCGCTTCTTGGCCGCTATCTTCGGGATAATCGCTACGACCTCATCGTCTCCAGTGAAAAGCGGGATGGCGACCTTGCGGCTGTCATCATCAATGCGGTAAGCAGTCAGGACCCGCTGGAGGTTGATGTCTTCGGTCTGGGATTGCGCGAAAGAGGCGCTGATGGTTGGGCGGTTGCGCCGGTTCCCGGGAGCTTTGATAATGTTGATCTTGGCTATGACCAGGTTCTTGAGAAACGAGCTGACGCTCTTGAGTCCTGGATGGGCGAGGAGAGGCTGGTTAAGTTGCGCGCTCTTGAAGACGAGGTCCTCGCAGGTCTGCAAGCACGCATGAGCATTGCAGAGCCATCGGCATTGGCGGCCGCGGCCAACCCCCGGGAGCTCGTGAAGGCATTCACGGAGGCATGCCAGAGGGGTGATCTGCCAGCAGCGATGGTCCTGCTCGGCCAGTTTGGGGGAGATCTCACGGAGGAAGAACGGCGCTTGCAGCGGGTCATGTCCCTTGGCTTAAAGGGCCTCGATAGCCGGGGATACTGGCACTTTCTGACAAGGAGTGATGTGGTTCGGGTCGTGGTGCAGGAGGAGGGAGGCGATGATCTGGATGCTGAGGTTTCTCTCCTCATTTTTGACCCCCGTCGTGGAAGGCCCGTCAGTCTCATACGTTTTGTTCTATTATACGTTGGGAATCGATGGACTATAGAGCTTCCCAGCGGACTACGCCTTTCAGACGAAAGCCGTGAGACTTTCCGCAGGGCGCTTCTTCGCGATCAGGATTATGACGAGGATGATGCTCTGAGAAACAGGTTTGAGAAGGAATTCGAGGATCAAAATGAACCGCTCAGGCCTGCCACAATCAAGGAGGCGGCGGAGAAGGTAGAGCAAGTGCTACAAGAGGGATCGCTGAGAGATTTTCTGCGCTTCGCCCATCGCAGTCCGAACCTTTCTGAATTAGAGAGACGTGCGGCTTACCGATATCTCGGTGCATTCTGGAACCAGTTTCATCAGGATGCGAAAGCTGCCTCTGATGGAAGGCTGCTGGATGTGATTGAGCATGAAGGTGCCGGAGCCCTTGTTTTCCAGCTCGTATCTACTGCGCAGGACGAACATCTGGAGATCAACCCACTGATCCTTATGCGGAACAAGCAGGGCTGGTCAGTAGCGCCGGGGGTGACCACGGACGGGAATTTTGCAGAATTGGACGAGGTTCGTCAGGAGCAGCAGGCCGAAGTGCTACGCCGTTTCGAGAATCAGCGTGAGGAGTTGACGAAGAGGGCAACTGCTGACCTCCGGAGCCGCTTTGGGAAAGCTACTCCGCTGGAAGATGGCTTGGTAAGTGGGGAAGAAGCAGGTGCACTGGTTCGTAAGTTTCGGAATCTGATACGGCAAGGAAAGCTCATGGAGCTGTTCTCCTGTGGGGCACTGCTTGATTCTGACGATGGCATGTGGGAGGCCTTGAATGCGATGAGTTATGAGTATCGCGGAGCGAGGCGCTCAGTCGCACTCGATCATCAGGTCCACGTGCAGTCGGGGAAAAGCTGGGCGGCAGTCAGCCTCCGTGTTTCTTCCGGGTCAGGAAGTAGCCCGAGTTATCCTATGTATCTAGTGGTCGCCACCGCCGAAGGTCCCCGTATCGTGGTAGATGTGAGCTTGCGTCTTGCAACAAATAAGGGTCGCGAAGTCCTGAATGAGCGTGTTTGGGAACGTATTGAGGTCTTCCTTGAGGAAGAGGAGAGCGCTCTTGTGCGATCGCTTTTTGAGGGACATGTTGAACGGAGTAAGACTGACCTGGACGCATGGATGAAGAGCAACACGATGGATCAGGGGCCCTGATCCGGTTTGGTTTCGAGCAGGCCTTTAACGCGGCTCGCCGGCTGGAGGAGTCTGTTGGGGGGGTTGTGGTAGGGCAGGGTCCTGTGGTACGGAGAGTATTGGCGTGCCTTGTTTCGGGGGGGCATCTTCTTCTTGAGGACTTTCCAGGAACCGGGAAAACCACTCTCGCCAAGGCGGTAGCAGCCTCGGTGGGAGAAGCAGAGTTTTCACGGATTCAGTTCACTCCTGACCTACTCCCTTCCGATGTGCTCGGGGTCTCCGTGTATGACCAGAAAATCGGGGAATTTCGTTTCATGCCTGGTCCTGTATTCACGGATATTCTGCTCGCGGATGAAATTAACAGGGCGTCCCCTCGTACGCAGAGTGCGCTTCTGGAGGCAATGGCGGAGGGTCAGGCCACTGTTGACGGGAAGCAGTATAAAATGGATGGGCTATTTTTTGTGGTGGCCACCCAGAATCCGGTGGAGTTTCGAGGCACGTATCCCCTGCCAGAGGCTCAAATGGACCGATTTACGATGCAGTGCGCGCTCGGTTACGTCAGTGCCCCTGAGGAGGTGGCGATTATGTCCAGTCAGACACACGACCACCCTCTGGATCGCCACGAGGCAGTGTTGACCAGAAAAGAGTTGTTGGAACTTGTTTCTGCTGCCCGTGAGGTTCGAATTACCGATGAGATGAAGGAGTATATAGTTGCTCTGGTTTCTGCGACCCGCGGATGCAAGGAGGTGCGGCTCGCTGCGAGCCCTCGGGCCTCCCTGGCCCTTATGCGAGTCTCGCAGGCACTCTCTCTCTTTGAGGGTCGTGATTTTGTTGTNCCNGAGACAATCCAGCAACTNGCGGTCGANGTCATNGCCCACCGNCTGGTGGTTGAGACNGAGGCAGAATACTCCGGGCGTTGCGCCCGTGTGATCGTAGAAGAANTACTGCAGANTANCCCAGTTCCCTCCTGAGATGGNATCTGGTTTCAGAGAAAAGGGGTAGTCAATGATTCGNCGTAACACTGCCTCCCAAGGAGCGAACAGGGTCTCATGGTTCTATCGTATGCTCTACTGGAGTTACTCTCGTGGGTCGACTGTGTCCCTGTTCTTCAGCCGCAGGGTTACTCCTGTGGGCTGGGGGGTTCTNTCTCTGCTTCTGCTGACTGCAATTCTTGGAGTAGATTTTTCCAAGTCCATTCTCTACCAGCTGTTCTCNCTGATTCTGGGTGCGTTGGCAGTTTCAATGATCTGGGCATGGTGCCGTCGTGGGCGCTTAAAAGTGGAGCGTGAGTTGCCGCGNTATGCCANGGTCGGCGAGAGCNTCTCTTATTTTGTAACGGTCACAAACAGGGGNCGGAATGCTCTNCGAGGATTCTTTCTTGATGAATGGCCCCCGGATGCGAGGCCAACTCTGCTAAGTTTCGCGCGTATTGGAGAGCCNGGAGAGGAGAGAAGGAACGCCTTTGACCGATTTTTTGTTTATTATCGCTGGCGTTGGTTGCTTGAACGGCATCTTCTTTTTGAAGAGGGGCGAGAAAGTGGACAGCAAATGGTTGGTCCGGGTGATTCCCTGCGGGTAAGAATGGAGCTGCTCCCACGAAAGCGTGGGGTGATTCCTCTACGGGATCTTCGGCTTCGCCTGCCCGACCCTCTGGGACTATTTCAGCGCTGTCGCAGAGTGATTAATTGTGACGATAGTGTTATTGTATTTCCTCGCTGCTACCGTGTCTCCCCCCTGAATTTGGCGGGTCAGGCGTGCTTCGAACAGAGTGGGGAAGCTCTTTCAAACACGGTTGGACAATCAGGGGACTTCCTCGGACTTCGAGATTATCGGAGCGGTGACCCCATGCGCCGGATTCATTGGAAGGGGTGGGCCCGGACCGGGCGCCCGATCGTGAGAGAATTTGAGGATGTGTCTCTGCCACACTACGCGCTCATCCTCGATAACTTTGTAGAGCATGGAGATGAGAATCTCCTGGAGGACTCCGTCTCCGTAGCCGCCTCCATTGTGAGGGCTGTTGATACAAGGCACANCACGCTCGATCTGATCGNCATNACGGATGAGGCCCTCGTTGTGCGGGAAGAGCAGGGGGCAGTGCGGTCTGAAAACATTATGAAGGTTCTTGCCGAGATCGGAGGACAACCGGAGGAGCGTCTGGAAGAGCTGGAGCGGGTGGCCATCCGACACCGTGAAAGGCTGACCGCAGTTATCGTAGTGTTTACGGGATGGACCCTCTCTCGGGCTGATTTTCTGCGACGCCTTGCGATGACAGGACTGGAATTAACGGCACTGATCCTGTGCCGGGATGCCTCGAATGCCCGGGCCATGACCGAAGCAGCTCCACTGCCCTGTCGTCACTACCTGATTGAGCCTCCGGAAATCGAGGCGGAATTGCGTAAACTTCAGTTATGAGAGGTAACCTCCAGTCCTTTCATGCCCCGCCTCGAATTCTGGAGGGTGGAGCTCTGCTTTTTTGGGGTGGGGTGACGGGGCACCCGGTAGTCGGACTGCTGTGTGCCCTCTTGGTTGAGGCGCGCTCATGGACAGANCTCCGGTGGGAATTCGGCGAACGCGGCTTCGTTCGCGCCTGGTATCTTGCCATCGGGCTTGGACTGGTTGTTTCTGCCTGGGTCTGGCTTGAAGGGGCGAGTCCGATTTTTCTTTTTGAGGCTCTCGTGTGGGTTCCAGTGTGCCTGCTGCCGGTGATCCTTGCCCAGAATTACGCCAGGGAGCCTACCATGCCCCTTAATACCTTTTCGNTGGTGGCGAGGAGAAAGATGCTGATAGACCGGAAGGCGGGCCGAGATGTGCGGCCAATCCAGGTNCACATTGGATACCCTTATCTCTGCGCCGTCATGGTTGCAGCAGCGATGACCCGTATCGACGAGATAGCGTTTTTTGCAGGAGCAGGGGTTCTGATCACTCTTGCCTTGTTTTTTGCCAGTTCGGTCAGTCGGCTGCGACCAATCAGAACCGTGATAGCACTGTTCCTCGTTGCGATCTTTGGGGCGGGAAGCTCAGTTGCTCTGAAGGCCTTATGGCTACGTCTCGATAGCCCCTACAGTCGGATGGGCGGGGGGTTTACCTCCGGGGATCTCTCCCAGACTGCGATTGGGAAGCTTGGGACGCTCAAGCAGTCCAAGGGAATCCGGTGGCGAGTAGAGGAGGGTGCTACGGAGGGGCCCCGCCTTTTCAGGGAAGCGGTATACAACCACTACTCGGACGCCCAGTGGTGGCATCGGCCGATTCCTGAAAGAGGTGAGGAGGGCATAGGAAGACGATTTGAAACCAAGGAGAGTAGTGAAGTCGATAAGAGAGAGGGAGATTACGATCCTTTATGGGACCGTGTGACAGAAGATGGGCTTCTTGAGTTTGTCTTNGACGAAAAGGAGTTTGCACGGAATCCAGAAATGCGGCGAAGACTCACTGTCAAGGGGAAGGTAGACACCAAAACGCCCCTTCCGCTTCCGGATGACGTACAAAGACTCTCAGGTTTTCAAGTCACGGATGGGGGAGTGGATGTCAATTCCCTGGGGACCGTCCGCCTCGAAAACCCGGATCATGGTGTCGCCTCCTTTGAAGTATTTGTTGGAGGGCGCCCCTTACATGAAGCGCCGCCCGACGAGGACCGCGATTTNCAGGTCCCTCTGGCTGAGCGTGCCCCCGGGCGTCTCGATACCGATGAGCAATGGGTGGAAAATCCCGCACGAAAAGGCATTCGAGATATTTGCGAAGCATGGGGACTTCGCGGGCTTTCCGCGGATGAAGCAGTTCAGGTAATCAAGGAGAAGTTTTTCAGCGACGAATTCACTTACAGCATGTTCCTCAGGAGTGCGCATCCGAGTCAGAGGAGTTCAGCCGTCGCGAGGTTTCTCTCTGAGACAAGGGTCGGGCACTGCGAGTATTATGCGACCGCAGCGGTGTTGCTCCTCCGAGAGGCTGGAATTCCTGCTCGTTATTGTGTTGGGTATTCCGGGCAGGAAAAGAACGATAATGGAGCCTGGCTGTTAAGGGGGAGCCATGCGCACGCGTGGTGCAGGGTTTGGCATGGGACGATCCCTCCTGATGAGATTCCTAAAGGAAGGGATCTCTCTNCCTACGGGCTCTGGAAGGATTTTGACGCGACCACTCCTCGATGGCCCGAACTGGAGGGATCAGGAAAAAAATGGTCCCAGCACCTGGTCGACTGGTGGCATAACATTCGGGAGGATGCTCTGATCTGGAGAACTTCACCGGGGAATGCCGGGAAAATTAGTGGTTTTCTCGTGGTAGCGGGAATACTCCTCGTGGCCTATCTCACCATGCGCCTGTGGAGGGGCCGAAGGCACCAGACGGGGGCCTCCGGCTACCGTTGGAAGGCCGAANCAAGGAGCACTCCTCTCCATGAATTGATCCATCCAGCAGAGAAACTTCTAGGGCCACGGGGTGCGGGCAGGACATTCAGTGAGTGGATTCTTGGCCTGCTGAGGTTTTTCCCAGGCCTCGAGAGCGACTTGCGTCGGGCTTTGGGCTTTTATTGGAGAGCACGTTTTGATCCTGCAGGNCTCTCACAGGATGAGACCGCAAAATTCGAAGGGCTGGTTGAAGCGATAAGGAGGCGTCTAAGCGAGGAGAATGGCTTATCCGCTCAGGGCGAAAGCGTGATTTCGAGCAGATAAACAAAGCCACAGGGAGGAGCGGCTTTCTGGTCGGGGTGACAGGATTTGAACCTGCGACCTCGTCGTCCCGAACGACGCGCGCTACCAAGCTGCGCTACACCCCGACTGCGGGGCGCGAAGGATGGGCATTATCCGGAGCCGGGCAAGGTGAAATCCATCTCTCGCCAGATCGCTGCGTGGGGGAGGCCAAAGGCGATTGCAGCTGGCTGTTNATGTCTGCCAATCCCTGAAGGTGGAGCTAGATAGAGTGCTTACCACGGCCTATCTGAGGGGATTTATTGGTTATGCNGATTGCATCTTCCCTTCAAGTGCAGCTGCTGAAATGCAATTAATTTGCATTTGATCTTGGCCCATTTCTGATGGTAAGCAGTCTTCAGTGGAACACGTTCGCAACACTCCTTTTTCCCTTTCCTGGTCATTTTGGCCGATTGGTGGGGATCGTATCGGAGTTTTTGCCTCCGTGCTGTGCGCGATTCACTGTGCGGCAACTCCCTTCCTTTTACTGTTTCTCCCGGTATTTGGGAAGGTATGGGCGCATCCGGCCTCGCACTGGATCATGGCTCTCCTTGTGGTTCCGCTTGCCGGAGTGACTGTAGCTACAGGTTACAAACGGCACCGCAGAAGGTGGGTCATTGCGAGTGGAGTGCTGGGCATCGGATTTGTCCTTCTGGGGGCCGCCGCACCAGGTTTTGAATCGAAGTCCGGACAGGATACGAATACTTTTTCCGTCGCAGGGGGGCCAGAGAGCGGCTCGGAAGGTG
>PBTP01000112.1 GCA_002729275.1 Roseibacillus sp.
CCAGGACAGTCCCTCGTGACCAATAGCCTCGGAAAGGGATCTCTCCCGCGGATCTTCCGCGAGGCGGACTACTATTCTCAGGGCCTCTCCAACATGGCGGATACCGGAATCTCGGAAAACCGCCAGAGCCGCAAGCGACATGATCCGATCCGATGCCGCAAGAATATCTACGCTCATCATTTTCTGACGGACGAGCTCTTCCCTCTCAAGCCGGACAATATACAGTTCCATGGCTCTCTTAAGAGTGACCTCCAGTTCCGGGACTTCCCACGGCTTGGTCACATAGCGATAAATGCCACCCTGGTTGACCGAGGAGACGGCGGCATCAATATCCGCGTATGCCGTGGAGAGAATTCGAACCACCCCGGGCTTGAGGAGGGCTACCTTTTCAAGAAAATCGCTGCCAGTTTCCTTTGGCATTCGTTGGTCGGTCACCACCACCCCGATCTCGTCCTGGTATTCGCGGAACCGTTCCAAGCCCTCAACTCCATCTTCTGCAAGGACGATCCGAAACGTTTTCCCGAAGAGCTTGGCAAAATATTTTCGTGTCTTCTGTTCATCATCGACAAACAGAATGAGGTGTTGGCGATAATCGAGAGTTGGCTGGCTCATTTTTCCCACGCTTGTTGAAGATCCGCAGTATCCACTTCCGCCTCATGCAGGAGGCCCTCTTCCTCAGGCCTACCTGCGGAAAGGCCAGACTCTTCGGCATCCATCTCTCCCTGCCAAGGCTGAGGGATGATCACACGGAACACTGTTGGCCGCCCCGGTTCGCTCTCGACCTCGATTCGACCATTGTGGGATTCAATAATCCGGTGGCAGATACTCAAGCCCAGCCCCATTCCTGCTCCCACTTCTTTTTTCGTAAAGAAGGGGTCGAAGACATGATCCAGATCTTCGGCCGCGATCCCTGGTCCATTATCCTGAACCTTTATCTCCACATAGTCCTCTCCGCTCCGGGTCGAGGAAACCGTGATCCATGGCTCAATTCCGCGCTCGCGGGCTCCTTCGAGGGCTTGGGCGGAGTTCTGAATCAAATTCACCATGACCTGGCAAAGCTGGTTCGCATTGCCGCCCACCCGGTGGCTCTCCGGCACCTCTACGTTGAAGGTGATTCCCTTAAGTTCCCCTGCCAGCAGTCTCCGCGCATTTTCGACGGTGTTCGCAAGACTGATCTCCTCCTTCAGGACAGCCTCCCCTTTGGTAAAGGCTCTCAAATCACTCACAATCCGGATGACCCTGTTCACGCCCTCCTCCGCATCAGCAACCGTCTCTTCAAAATCCGCGCGCTCCTGCTCCTCCACATCATCGGCATACATCCGGAGGGCATGCAGCGCAGTTTTAACGTAGTTCATCGGGTTATTCACCTCATGAACGATGCCCGCGCTCATCCGGCCCAGCGAGGAAAGAGTTTCTGCCTGCAGTAGCCGCGCCTCATTCTCCTTAATTTCTTCGAGCGCAACATCGCGTTCATCTACCGCGCCCCTGAGCTCCCGATTGATCACTCCGAGCTCTCTCTGGTAGCTCTGACGATCCAGAAGGTTGCGAACCCTGAGACGGAGCTCGGCAGTTGTGAACGGCTTGGTCAGAAAATCACTGACTCCCGCCTCGAGAGCTTGAATACGGGGCGTTTCATCAGCCGCGGCTGTGACCAGAAGAATCGGCACCTGCGAGGTAGAGTCATTCTGCCGAAGCCTCTGGGTCAGGGTGATTCCATCCATTTCCGGCATCATGTAATCGAGAATGATCAACTGGGGTTCAAACTGCCGTGCCAGCTCCCACCCTTCAATACCATTACAGGCCTCGATAACCCCACATCCCATTTCCTCAAGCTCTCCCTTCAGGAAGCGCCTCAATCCATTTTCGTCTTCCGCGATAAGAACAAGCTCCTTGTTGGAAGAGCCGTCCAAACTGGAGCCCACTGCCACGAACGGCTCAGTCGAACCGCGCCGGGGATCTGCTGTCCCCAGCGCCCCGCGGATGCGGGCTTCGTTGTGAATCTGAGTCAGGGGGTCATGTGCCACGGAAGGGGCTATCCGGGAATCATCTGGCAGAGCAAGAAGGGGCACGGAGATCGTAAATTTGGTGCCTTTGCCATACTCACTGTCGATAGCGATGGTCCCTTTCATCGACTCAGTCAGGCTCTTTACGAGAGCGAGCCCGATCCCGACGCCGTTGTGCTTCTTGGCGGCGGATGTATCGGCCTGCCAAAACCGCTCGAACGCAGAGTTGAGCTGATCCTCTTTCATTCCGGCACCATTGTCCTCCACCTCAAGGATCAGATGGCTGTCCTCAACAGCAGCCGAAAGTGAGACCTCTCCTCCCGAAGGGGTGAACTTCAGGCCGTTCACCGCCAGATTGAGAACGACTTTTTCCAAGCGGTCCCGATCAAGAAAGACCTCTTCGTCCTCCCCGCATAATGCCTCCCAACGCAGCGCGATTCTTTTTCGGTCGGCCATGGGCTGCAAGTTCCTCCCAAGCCCATCTATGAAGGTCAGGGGGCGGAATCGCTCTGGCCGCATCGGCATCTCTCCACTATCCATCCGCACCAGATCGAGAATGTCGTTGATAAGGCGAAGCAGCCGCATTCCGTTATCCTCCATCCCGTTCACAAGCTCGGAAACCTTGGCGTCGTTTTGCACCAAATTGAGGTTTTGCATCTTCTCGATGGGCGCAAGCATGAGCGTAAGCGGAGTGCGTAACTCATGGCTGATATTGGCAAAGAACCGCGTTTTCGCCTCATCCAGATTTTGGAGTTTGCGGTGGTTATCCGCCAGAGCTTCCTGCTGGGAGACCACTTCTTCCCGCAGACAAAACTCCGCGAAGCGGAGCTTGTTGTAGAAGTAGAGGCCAATGCAGACGAATGCCGCAGTCACAAAAAGGAAAAACAAGGCGATCGTTATATTCTGAACGCTAGTTGCGGTATTGAGGGCTACCGCAAGGTAGCCAACTATGCAGAGTGTCGAGCTGATCACCCCATCGATACATCGCCACCGCAGGAGCAGTACCGTTCCAACCATGACGAGGTTCAGACCCGCATAGTATGGCGAGCCCCCTCCTCCGGTTTCAGAAAGCATCCCATGGATGGTCACCATTGGGATTAATGCGACGAGATGCCCAAGAAGGTGAAGCGTTCGACGTGACCTGCTACGGACCCGATAAAGCAGGAAAAGTACAAACAGAAGACCACAAGAGCAGGCCATCCGAAGCACGAAGAGCGTGAGCACCACTCCCTCAGGGCTCTGGGCAGAAGAGGTCCCAAAGGCCACCCAGTCCATTCCTGCTCCCAGAGCGATAAAGAGAGCTGCCAGAAGGGCACCTCGGCGGTAGTTCAGGAGGCGATGCTCATCCTCCTGCGCTTCAAACCGCTGCTGGAGCAGCGCGGGGCTTCCTCCCCGCTCTGGATCAGCTTTCCCCATGATCGTCTTTTTTCCGAACCTCTAGAAAGAGATTCACTCCCGTCTCATCCCGGTCGAGGGTTGTTTCAAATTGGCCGCTATTAAGGGGTGCTATTTCCATCATAGCGTCGTCGTCCCGGTAAATCAGGTTCCATTCCAGAACATATTCCATCCACGCGCGACTGGGATTTGTATCACTAACATTAGTAACCAGCATGAGCCCACCGGGTGCGAGGAGCCGGGCAAAAAGATCGTTAAGGCGGCGGCAAACCCGCTGGGAGAGATAATCAAACAGGCCCGAGCAGTAGACCATGTCGAAGGATTCCCACTTCAGATCTACGTCCCCGGTCGAGGCCTGCCGTAACAGTTTGTGGACCGAGCGCTGAAGGAGAGAAATTGGAGCCACCCTGCCAGCCTGAGCCCGAACCCGAGTGAGTTCCTTGCGGGTGTATTCGATGGTCTCGGAGTTGAAATCCAGAAGGGTGATATCGCAAAGGTCACTGAGCTCCTCATTTTCAAGAAACTGCTTCACCTCGTGGGCAGGACCACAGCCAAGATTTAGAATACGGGTCCTTCTTCCCTTCATCGCGTTACGCTCAGCCTCAGCCTTGAGCTTTTTGGTGAGATAAGAAATGCGATTACGGTGCGCAACGACAGGAGGGGTCTGCAGGAAGGAGTGATTGATGAGTTTTGCGAAGAGAGATCCGCCTTCGTAAGAATCTCTCACCATCATGTTCACCATTTCATAATCCCCGGCATACCCGAGTGGTTTGTGAAAGGTGCGGTAGGTAAATGGAGAGCAGAGGACCAGCGGATGAATCTGACGGCGGACATAAAACTTATGAGTCGCCTCGCGTCCCTCAGGGATTTTACCTACCGACTCTTCGAAACTCACCATCGCTCCCTGCATTTCCTCCAACACGCTCCCCTGAAGCTGGTCGATAATTTCTCGCTCAAGAGTGGGCCGATCTACAGAGGCCGTAGACCGTATGCCCAAGTCTATTTGCTCCATCCACCGTTGCATCCCAACAAGCAGGTTCTGCATGTCCGCCACCGTTAGCTTGAAGGACAGGTCAACCTCATGGGCCCGTTTCCAGTCCTGAACAAAGGCGTCAAACTGATTAGCGAGAGGGTCCCGACCCTCCCGGTCTGACAGGAAATCAACATCCAGCCAGGCGTTTCCAAGAGTCGCTTCACATACCAGCAGGATCCCCGTGTTTACCAGACCCGTCACGACCGCCTCGCCTTGGTAAACTACTCTGTCTCCCACCCGGATTCTGAAATCCCGCAGAACCTCCGACAGCTGAAGAATACTGTAAGGATTATAGATCTCAAAGGCCACCGAGTAGCGGCGGAGCCTTAGAATATTGGCCGTGATCTCAGAGCCCTGGCTGTTGCGGCAGACCACAACACTGGTAAGAAGCGAAGATCCTTTCTGCATTGACTAGATAGCTAAGATCAAAAAAAGTAGGACGGTAAAGACTGGCTGGCTTCGTGGCAAACTTAGAGGTCCGGGCCTTCAAACAAAATGCCGGCGATACTATTATGTCCCAAGACCCCCCGAAATTCACTATTACGCGCGAAGGGCAGCACTTCAGGTGTCCAAACGGCGAAGACCTGCTCGAGCTTGCTGAGGAAGAGGAATTTTCCGTTTCGGGAGTCGCGGAGCATCTGAAGCTTACCAACCGGCAACTGGAATACGCTGTTGAGAGAGCCTCTGGCCTCCGACCCAAGGAGCTGTTCCGACGGCACCGAATGCTCCTCGCCCGGCGCCTTGTCGCCGAAGGCTTCTCCCTTCAGGTCATCGCACACCGCCTCGGTTTCAAGCACTACACCCACTTCGCCTCCGAGATTAAATCTTACTTTGACCTGCCGCCGCGGCAGTTCCAAAAGTCGGTTCGCGCTCTCTGCCCGGAAACTTAACAGAGAAGTGAGGCCCTCGAAACCGGGATCGGCTGAGTCTCGATTCGCAGTGAATTGTCTTCCGGAAGCCATCGATCTCACAATTGTCTGTAGTCAGGAAGCCGGCTCCAGGAAGGAGCCATCGAAGGCAGAAGGCAACAGCTGCTTCAGGGTTACTCTGCCGACAGGAGTCTCCTGCGGATCAACAAGGAAGATGACGAGGTCGGGGCAGAACTCATTGAGAACCTGGCGGCATGCTCCGCAGGGAGTGGGAGCTCCCGGCGCGCAAACGGCGATGGAATCAAACTCGCACTCCCCCTCCGAAACCGCCTTGGACAAGGCCACTCGCTCGGCACAGATGGTCAGGCCGTAGGAAGAGTTCTCAACATTACAGCCAGTGAAAATGCGCCCAGAGCGAGCGCGAAGCGCGGAGCCCACCTGAAAGCCTGAATAAGGAGCATACGCGACTTCGCGCGCCTCCCGGGCTGCTTTAATCAATTCCATGTCCAAATCCTCACTCATGGCCCTATCGCTTTGCAGGTGATTCTCGCCCCTGAGTGGTCCATCCAAGATCCGCTGGCATCAGAGGGTCGAGGATGAGCTTCATGGTCATAAGGATGGCTTAGATACTAGGCGATGTGTAGCTAAATCGCCCTATTGGCAGGAAAATCCTCCCTTTTTTGGTGAGCAATATTTCCGGGCTCCCCGTAATTTTCATGAGGATTTTAGTCATCTACGCCTAATTTTCCCACATCCGGAACGCAGTGTGGCTTCCTCCTTGAGCCCCACTTCTCGGCGCACTTTAAAGACCTTGGGCCCCGCTCTATTGTTCATCGCCCCTACCGCGCTCCCCGAAACTGATCAGAAAGAGCATTAGGGGCGCCCCCGACAGGCGCTCTCCCAGCGGCCCACCCTCGCCTCCATCTCCAGGCGAAATGCCGAATATGGGAAAGAGTTTCACCTCCGCCCGCTAACGATTAGGCCCGTTCGCAAGACTGGATTTGAAGCCTTGCGGCGGCCTAAACTCCGGGTAACGTCATATTGCATGACCCCTGACTTTCTCCTGAAAGCTCTCACCACGGCTACGGCTATTGTCGCCCTCGTCGGACAGGGGGCAGCCCGGGAAGATGATCCAGTTGCTCCTCCAGCAAAGAGCGAAGATGCCCCGCTCAAACCTACCCTAGATGTTGGGCCTGGTTATACCTCTGAAGAAGTAACCTTCACCGCTGGGGCAATCGCAGCCAAAGCCTACCTCGCACTTCCGGCGAACAAGACAGCCGGGCCTTACCCCGGCATTCTGGTCTGTCCAGAATGGTGGGGGCATAACGATTACGTCCGTATGAGGGCGGAGATGCTCGCCCAACTAGGCTACGCCGCGTTGGCAATGGACGTTTATGGAAACGGGCAGAAAGCGCACGACCCAAAAACCGCGGTAAAGCTCGATGGGGCCCTCAAGGCAAACCAACGCGAAATGAACGCCAGAGTGCTCGCCCACCTCAAGTTTCTCAGAGAGCGACCAGAGGTAGATGGGGTTAAGATCGCCGCCGTAGGATACGGAAGCGGAGGAGACGTCTGTCTTCAGATGGCTAGGAACGGAATGCGTGGGCTTGGGGCAGTGATCGCGTTTCATCCCTTATTTAATGTAGTGCCCTCGCAGCCTCCTATCCGGAAGGCAACCGCAAAGGTAATGGTCTGCAACGCCCTCGAGGACCCTTACGTCCATCTCAGAAAGGGCAAGGTAGAGGCATTTCGCAACGAAATGGCGAGCGTACAAACGGACCTTGTGATCATTCCCTTCCCCGATGCGATGCAGAGCTTCACCGTTCCGAACGCCGACATCGTTGGGGAAAAGTTCCGGATTCCCCAAGCTTACAGCCCTGAGGCAGACAAGCGAGCCTGGGGCCTTCTCCGGGGATTCTTGAAGGACCTCTGGGGGCCCGCCAGCCCGTCCGACGAAGAACCCTGAGAGTCACACTGCTCCCTCTCCCCCTTCCATGGCCTTAAATCCCCAGCCTTCTCATTCCGTCCGTCGGTGGCGCCTTCTCCTCGTGGGCATGACAAGCCTCGTGATGCTTGTCTCCTGCAAAGAGACAGGGCCGCCCATCAACACGAGCCCTCCCAAGGGGCTGCAGGAGCGCCCTCCGGAGCCTGACCCTGAAGTCGTCGCCGCTCTCAAGGCACAGGCGTTCGGCAGCAAGCTTCTTGGCCTGACAAATTACCTCGTGCGGGGCGATTACGTTCGAGCCGATCTGCCCAAGGCGCCCCGGTATTATCTCCTCAATTTTAGTGGAAGCACTTGAGGCCCCTGCCGAGTACACGCTCCAGAGTTACTGGAGAAATACCAAAGACAAATCGCGACAAACCCTGAGGTGGCATTGGTCCACGTTAGTTGCGATGAAGTCGAAGCGGATGCCCTTACATGGGCTCGGCAAGAGGGGTTTACATGGCCTACTATTCTCTTCTCTGACCTTGAGCGGGCAGGGCTTGCCCAGTATGACGCTTGGCCCGGCGAAGTGCGGCTCGTAGACAGTGCGGGCAGCGTTCTCACCAAAGACGAGGGCGAGGCCTTTGCGACTATTTCCCTAAAAAATTGACATTTTTTCTCCTCCGACGACGCTTCTATCTAGCGTAGCCTTCGTTTCCCCGATTGTGATGAACCCAAAAATATTACTATTCGCTGCCTCTCTGGCTCTTCTCGGCCAAGGTCCCCTCGCCGCCCGGACGTGGACCAGTGCCGATGGCTCCAAGACCTTTGAAGGCGAACTGCGCGCCCTGAGTGAGAGAGCTAAAACGGTCACCGTTCTCATGGAGGGCGGCAAGCTAAGGACTTTCAAAATCAGCCTCCTCTCGGAAGAGGACCGGAATTTCCTTAAGAAAGAAGGTCACAAAATCATTCTAGCTGCGAGTGCCGGAGAAGGAGCCGACAACACCCTGCAGGACCAGAAAATTGGCGCGAATCTGGCGAAGAAAGGAATCCTCTCCAAGATTGAGGGAGAGAGCTTTGCCGGGCATAAGCTCACCAAGACCCCTGACTATTACATCGTGTATTTTTCGGCGAGTTGGTGACCGCCCTGCCGCAATTCTGCTCCACAGTTGGTGAAGCAATACCANGCCGATATCGCAAACAACCCTGCCGTCGAGATGATCCATGTCAGCCTCGACCGTGACAAGAAGGCNGCNGAGACNTGGGCAGCNAAAGAAGNGTTTCCNTGGCCNACNGTCATGATGGATAANCTNAAGNNNAGTGGNTTCGAGGANTANATGCCNNGNGNNGTCCCNAATTACAAACTNCTCAGCAAGGACGGCAAGATCGTCGCAGAGGGAAAAGGGGAAGTATTTGCCAAGGCCGCAGAGCTTACGAAGGAAGAAACTTAAGCCCTCCGGACGATTGTGCTCGCGTTAGCGAGTCATTTGAAGCGCCCTCTTCTCTACCCGATACTACTTGCGTTCTAGCTCATGAAAAATCTCATCCTATTGGCACTTCTACTCACCGTTCCCAGCCTGTGCTCCTGCACGCTTGCGGGAAGGCTCATTCAGGCTCCCGTCAGGCTAATACAAGCAGGCGTGCGGACGGTCACGGATGTNGAAGAGAAGCAGCCCCCNGCGACTGCAGATTCGTTGCGACTGCATGGCATCGCTCTGAATCACTCCACGACCANTCAACCTCGCGGCCAATTCACCGCAGCGCCCTCACCGTCAGGAATCCTGCCGGTGAATCCGGCGTCCGCCCTCAGGGGTCAGCTTCAGACTGAGTCTCAAGGTGCCAGCAGGAAGTAAGCCGGCAAACTTGCTGGCCCACTCTACCACAACCACTCCCCCTGAGTCCTCCAGAAGGTCATCCCACCCGAGAGCTAGGATCTCCTGCTCGCCTTCTACCCGATAGAAATCGAGGTGATATAAGACCCGTTTCCCTACAGCGTATTCATGGAGCAGGGTAAAGGTAGGACTGGTAACCAGCCCATCATAACCCATGCCCGCAGCGAACCCCTTGACGAATTCCGTCTTTCCAGCTCCCAGATCGCCATCTAGGCCAATTACTGCACNAGACTCCATTTCNTGCGCCAGTTCATGACCAAGAGCGCGCATTTCGCCGGTATTCTCGCATATCCGGGGGAAATCCATACCTTCGGACTCTGCCTCGCTCCTGCGCCTTTGGCAAAAATTTCTTGCTCCCCNGGTGAGCCTGTGGTGAATTCCCCGCCCGCTTCGCCTCTGGCGCAGCAACTCCATCCCGTCCCCTAAAAACAATGGCCTACGCAGTATTCAAGACCGGCGGCAAACAGTATCGCGTCCAAGAGGGCGACAAACTCGATATTGAGAAGCTCGAGGGCGAAGTCGATGGCGAGGTCCAGTTCGGCGAGGTTCTTCTCGTAAACGACGGCTCCGCCACCACGGTAGGAACTCCTCTCGTGGAGGGCGCGGCAGTGACTGCTAAGGTTCTCGATCAATTCCGTGGGCCCAAGGGTGTCGCTTTCAAGTTCAAGCGCCGCAAGGGTCATCACAAAACCAAGGGATACCGGAGAGCTCTCACCAAGGTTGAAATTACCAGTATTGCTGGATAAGGATTTTTCAGAATTACAAACTCAGGATCTCATGGCTCATAAGAAAGGACAAGGATCGGTCAAGAACGGACGCGACTCACGCAGCAAGCGGCTCGGGGTTAAAAAGTTCGGAGGAGAAGCTGTCATTGCCGGCAACATCATTATCCGGCAACGGGGAACNAAGTGGCAACCCGGAGAAAANGTAGGGCTGGGTCGCGANCATACNATTTTCGCACTGGTTGATGGGAGTGTCTATTTCGACCGCGAGGGACGCCGCGTCAATGTCGCGGAACCCGCAGCGAGTTAAAATACGTTTCCAGAACCACCCAGGGTATCATCACAGCGNCTCCTCAGGGAGTCGCTTTTCTTTTGCTGCTTTCTCCGAAGCGCATGCGAGCCTCGAGCTGCCCTCTTAAATGTTCAATCTCGTCCTCGTTGCACCTGAGATCCCGCACAATGCCGGTGCGGCCGGTCGACTATGCCTTGCCACCGGATCTACTCTCCACCTCGTCAAGCCACTTGGATTTTCGCTAGACGACAAACAAGTCCGCAGAGCGGGCCTAGACTACTGGAAGGACGTTAAGGTGAAGGTCTGGAGCTCTCTCGAGGAGCTCCTCGAGGAGGCCGCTCCAGAGCAGGTTTGGTTCCTCACAACCAAGGGAGCGACGGCCCATTGGGATATCAACTTCAATCGAGGAGACTACCTGGTGTGCGGATGTGAAACCCGTGGACTGCCTGAATCCCTTCTTTCCGATTTTCCAAATCGCCTTGTGCGGATTCCAATGGCGCAAGACGGAACCAGNTCGCTGAACCTTGCGACCGCGGCGGCGGTAGCCCTCTACGAGGGCATGAGGCAGGTGCAATAGGTGCCCAGCCGCTTACTAGGAGTCCGAATCTTCGTCCGAATCCTCGTCCGATTCTCCATCGGAGGTAGCCTGGATATCCTGTAGGGCCCCGATAAAGTCACCGAGAATTTCGGCCGGAACCATTATAGTATCCCTGTTCCCGGATACNTCTTCCGTGATCTTCACTACTTTTCCTCGGGCGTTTTCCTTCAAATCGAGGAAAAACACTTTCCGGTCAGCAAGAATCTTTTCTGTATGCAGTAAGTCGCTTTCCACCTGTCCTCTTTCTTTAATTAGTCCNGAGTATTTTCAGCTGAATCCCNCCACGGGTCAAACTCAAAAGACCAAGACCAATTCAGCGCTTAAATCCATGGAATTCCCTTCCTTTGCCAGTCCCTCTGCTCACCACCCCGCCCTGCCGCTCACCAATGGTAGAGCCTGACCTGCCTCCAAAGGATTTCAATGCAACCCNACCGCGCTGCGCACACGATCAAGCACNAGCCTTGCCTGCNCCCGCGCTCGACCTGCCCCTTCCTTAAGAACCTCGTCAACGTAGCCAGGGTTATCGAGGAGCTCCTGCCGGCGCTCCCGCATGGGAGCGAAAAAGTTCCAGTAGGATTCCCAGAGGCGCTTCTTAAAATCACCATAACCAATCCCCCCCGCCTTATGGTCTGCAATCATCTCGTCGTATTCCTCCGCTGTCGCGAACAGCTTGAAGAGATCGAGTATCACTGAGCCCTCGACAGGCTTGGGGTCCTCGACCGCGGCCGAATCCGTAACAATCCTCATCACCNTTTTTCGCAGGGCTTTTTCTTCCCCGAATATTGGCAGGGTATTATTATAGCTCTTGCTCATCTTCTGCCCATCGAGTCCCGGCACTTTGGCGACGGCATCAGGAATGACCGCTTCCGGAAGAACCAGAGTTTCCTCCCCATAGTTCTCGTTGATTTTAGTGACCAGATCCCTGGTAACCTCAAGGTGCTGCTTTTGATCCTCCCCAACTGGAACCCGGTCTGAGTCGAAGAGAAGGATATCCGCTGCCATCAAGACCGGGTAGGCAAACAAAGCGTGGCTTGCGGCAACTCCCTGTGAGACCTTGTCCTTATAGGAATGACAACGTTGCAGCAGTCCCATGGGGCACACTGTGGAGAGGATCCAAGCCAGCTCGCAGACTTCCGGGATGTCACTTTGCCTCCAGAAGACCGCTTTCTCAGGATCAAGCCCACAAGCCAGAAAATCCAGCGCCACCCCCCCGACATTGGTTCGCAGCTCACCAGGATCATGGGTAGTGGTCATGGCGTGGTAGTCCGCGATGAAATAGAACGCCTCTCCCTCCTCCTGCAGCTGTACAGCAGGTCTCATGGCTCCAAAGTAGTTGCCAACGTGCAAGGTTCCGCTTGGCTGCAGGCCCGTTAATGTCCGCATGCGGGCATGTTTACGCCTCCCCATGACGGAAGCAAGAAGCGACGGACCCCTCTTGACGCTCTTAGCGGAAGCCCGAAGCAAAGGAGCTCCTTTCCACCTACCCGTCTTGAACAGCCTGCCATCGCCAGATGGTGTTCTTACGACTGGACTCGCCGATCCCTGGTCTGCTCTTCTCTGCCTATGGATTCTCTCAATGGAAAGGTCGCAGTTGTAACCGGCGCCTCAAGCGGGATAGGACACGCCATCACGGAGAGCCTTCTGGCGAAGGGGGCCAAGGTCTTCGGGCTTTGTCGCCATATCGGCAAAATTCCNAAGGCCGCTATTCCGATCTCATGCGACCTCCGGCAGCCTGCCCGGATTGCCCACGCGTTCGAAATTCTGCAACAAGCAGTCCCCTCCATCGACATTCTGGTCAACAACGCAGGGATTGCCTATCTCTCGAGCCTCCTTNAAGGCAAGGTGGCCGACTGGGATGAAATGTGGGAAGTCAACGTGCGGGGGCTTGCGGTCTGCAGCCAGGAGGCGCTCAGGATGATGGCCCCTGAAGGCGGGCGTATCGTCAACGTGTCCTCCCTCAGCGGGCACCGGGTTCCGCCAACCGGGGGATTTTACGCCCCCACCAAATTCGCCGTCAAGGGTCTCACGGAATCAATGCGGTCCGAATTGAAAGCTGCCGGCCTCCCTCACCAGGTGGGCTCGGTCTCTCCCGGGTTCGTGGATACGCCCTTGGTAAAAGACTATTTCCGCGGCCGGGAAGGCGACCTGGCTTCCCTTCGCAAAAACACCAGAATGCTTGCGGCCGAGGACATCGCACGAGCTGTTCTCCACATTCTAGAGGCCCCTTCTCATGTTGAAATTGGAGACGTCATCCTGCGCTCCACCGACCAGACCGTCTAGGCAAGAGCCTCTCGCTATTGCAGGTGTTCGTTACCCCTGTTGATCAGGGTGTTTCACTAGGCCACTCGTAGGTAGCTGGGCTTGATCCTCCTCCTCCTCCAACGCGGTCTGCAATATCTTTGCTGGTGATGAACAGGAAAAGGGCCAGGAGGGCAAAGAAGAACGCGAACTGTATGAACTCGAGGGCCCGGGCTTTGATCGGCCGCCGCCTGATCGCCTCGCCGAGCGCCAGCACGATGTGCCCACCGTCAAGGATGGGCAGGGGCAGCATATTGAGAATCGCCAGGTTGACATTGAAGAGAACCATGAAAAAGAGCAGGCGNCGCCAGCCGTCTTCAATACTCAGCATATCGAACATCACTCCGCCGATGCCNACTGGCCCGGAAAGGTGCTGAATNCCTACATCGGATCTCGGAGAGACAATCTTTGCCAGAGTGACCCGCATCATCCTTACGCTGTCTCCGATTTGCTCCCAAGGGCCGGGGTTATAAATGGTCTTAGTGAACTCATCTCCTACTTCAAAACCTACGCCAATCATGGGCTTGCCCACCTCCACATTAGTGGGCGTCCTGGGCGTGACCGTAATGGTCCTCTCCTCTCCACCTCGCAAAACTACTAGGCTGATCGCCTCATCTTCCGATCCATTGACGATTTCGGTAAATCGCTGCCGGCTGCGGAGGGACTCACCGTCAGCAGCAATAATCTGGTCGNCAGGCTGCATGCCAGCCTGATCGGCAGGACCTCCCTCCGANATAAAGTTAACCAGGATCTTGTTCTCTACCCAGATTCCGACCGTTCTCATCGCCTTCCTTTCCCACCACCGAGTCTGGGGAATATTGAACTCCGTCGTGACGGAAAGCTCAGCGCCAGCTCGCTGGACAAGAAAATCCAGCTTGTCTCCCTCGCTCAGCATGATGCTCTCGCGTACTGAATCAAAAGAAGCCGANCCAAGAAAGCCTCGCACAGGCTTCCCGTTGATTTCCAGGATCTCGTCCCCGACCTTAAGCTTGCCATAAGCCCCTCCATCTTGGGCGACATATCCAATCACGGTCGACTCCACGGTGTCCTTGGGTTTGCCTACCCCCATCACCACGAAGGCCGAGACGATCGCGAGAAGGAAGCTGAACAGTGGACCCGCGAAGGCCACGATGATCTTGTCGAGAGGCTTTACCGGGGGCAGGGGCTCCTCCTTTTCCTCCGGTTCCTCCGGTTCTCCGGGGTCTCGGTTCTTCCCCTCCACGGCCTCCATGGGCGCCATTTGAGGCAGCGCCACAAAGCCCCCCGCAGGAATCCACCCAAGGCCATATTGCACCCCATTAATCTCTTTCTTCCAGATTGGTTTCCCGAACCAGATCTGGAAGCGGTCCACGCGAAGCCCCCTCCACTTCGCAGCAAGGAAATGGCCTAGCTCGTGGACAAAAATGATGACATTGAAGAGCGCCACCACGATCAGGATATTAAGAAGAAAAGTCATTGTTNAATGGAGCTGGAAACTAACGCTGTACTCCCTGCACGCAAGGAGCCATTGGTATAGCTCGGTNTCCTNNTGGGGTCTCTCAGGTAGCGAGCCATAGCTCGCCATGAAAGCCCGCCGAGCCGCGGCACCCTGCCACAGGGACCTTCCAGAATGAAGCATTAACCCGCGAGGCGCCCGCTCTGGGAGCAGGGATCCTTCAGGCGGTTACCTGCTCGTTGGACTCCGCATCGGCGCGAACTCTGCGCAGCAGGCTGATGAGAACACTGCGCTCCCTTTCNGACCACTTTTGAAATACCCTTTCCAGGGCCTCTCCGCGGAGCTGCGAAAAACGTTCGACGATCTCCTCTGCCTCCTCAGTGACAGAAACCCAGACGACTCGCTTGTCGTCAAGATCTCTCCTTGTCTCAACCAACCCACGACGGTGAAGTCGCTTTACGGCGGAAGTCATTGAGCCGCTCGTGAGACCAACCTGTCTGGCCAGTCCATTGACCGGACGCGCGCCCTTGCGAGCTAAGCGCTCGAGAATCGCAATATCACTTTCACAGAGTCCGTCNGGAAGAATCTCTCGATCGATTTCGCTAAGGGACTGTTCCGCTCTGACGATTGCTCGCCTCAGGCGGAACATTTCACGCCAGTCCTTTTCGTTGAAAAATGCCATTATTCTTGTCTCCTTTTTAACGCAGCCTTTATTCGATTCTTTACGGCCTTAAGTTTGTGGACCCGGATAGCCCTGCAAGTTTCGGCCTTGTTTGACGCGCGCAACAGAGGGCCCATGGGGTGTTCTCCTGCTGCTTAAAACGTGTCGCGCTCAGTCGCATAATTCTGTTTGTCCGAGTCCTTCGAAACAGTTGCCGTGCCACCCGGGGCAAAGCGTCCATTACCCGACCTCGGAGAGCGCATTCCATGGCGGTGCACAGGATGTCTTCCGGAAGTAGGAGCTGCTGTACCTGCATGGGCGGGCAGGTTAGGCTCACCTCTAAAATTCTGACAAGCTTTGAGCGCAAAAAGTTGAGAGCCAGATCATCGGAGAAGCTAAACCTAACACCTTTGCAGGAAATTTAATCGTCCGAATCTCCCAAGCGAATCCCTCGTACTTTTGTATCGAATTCCGTGCCGTGATGGTGACACTGCTGATCGTCGCCAAGTGAAGCCTGCTGTCACCCTAGCCGAAACCTGCGCGCCTAATGGCGCCCCCTTTACCCTCGTTGAGCACGACGGGGAATACTCCCTTCATTCGGGAGGGGTCCAACTTGAAAGTAGTTTTGCCCATAATGGCGCAGCAGAGCTCGGGCGTCTTTCAGCGCAGCCCCTC
>PBTP01000113.1 GCA_002729275.1 Roseibacillus sp.
GATAAGCGTTGGAAGAGTTCTCGGTGAATTTTTTGGCGAGGGGAGCGAGCTCGGCCTCTTTCAGACTCTTGCGACCAGGGCTTTTTCTGAGCGCTCCGGCCAGAGTTGAGCCGAGGGTCTCAATTTCTCCTTGGGGCCATGCGGCGGGGTCGAGTCTCTGGAAGGGTTCGAGCAGGAGGCTAAGGTGAAAGGGTGTGGCGCTGGCAATGAGACGAGCCAGGGCCTCGCCCTGCTGTTGGTTCTCCCTGTTCAGTTCAACATGGCTCAGAGCTCGGGCTGCCTGCCGCTTTACTTCCGGGTTGCTGGAGGAGTCACCGAGGAACGCTTCCGGCACTGCGAACAGCGTGTCTGAAAGTTTTTTAGAGTGTCCTGCGATACCCTCCAGAGAGGTAGCACGGATGAGGGAATCTTCTTCAGGGTCGGTTGCTATTGATTTCAGCTTGTCAAGGAACTGGGAGGATGAGCTTGAATTGACGATGATTCGGATGGCCTCTGCACGGAGCTTGCGGGAGGGGTTGTTTAATAGTGAGCCAACGGCGGAGGTAGTTATGGCAGGAAGCTGTTCGAGATAGCTCAGACAGGAAAGAAGGAGATGCTTAGAAGGCTCGGTAGCCGATGGATCAGTAAGAAGGCGAGCAAGCATCTGGTGGAACTCCTCATCAGAAGAAAACCCCATCATGATTTCCTCTGTCAGTTGTGATGTGGAGGGGTCCTGTTTCTCAGCGGAGAGCACTTCGCGAAAGAGTTCAAAGACAGGTTCCTTCCAGTCTCTCCGTGCTGCTACGATTCTTCTGGCCTCGTTGCGGAGAAGGGGAAGGGTGGAGCGCAGAAAGGGAACTACGTCTTCAAGCCTGAGTGAGGTTGCATTGATCTGCTCCATGACGCGCAGGGCGGTGGTCTGATAGTGAGGGATTGGATTCTTGAGCCACGGGAGGCACTCATTGGTGTCGCCGATCTCTATCAGGGCCAGGCGGACGGCGTGTTGAAAGGCAGGTTGAGAGTCGGCCTTTAGGGAAAGAAAAAGGGGAGTAATGGTTTTGGGGTTTCCGATCCGTCCCAAGGCGGTAGCAGCAATGCGACGAAGAAGCGGGTCCTCGTCTTTCAGTGTCATAGCGAGTTCTGGAATGGCTTCGTCAATCCGGAGTTCACCAAGAGAGCGGGCCGCGGCCCGGCGCACTTCGGTTGCAGGATCCTGTAAAGAAAATCGAAGCTCCTTTCCGACGTCGGAGTGCTTGATTTGCGCCATGGCGAAGACAGCTCTCCGACGAATTGAGGCCTCCCTTGTGACAGATGAAAGACGAAGCCGGGCCAGAGCCTCGAACGACTCTGGGCCCATGGCGATCAGCTTCGACTGGGCCTTGTCGCGCACCGCGGGACGGGGATCTCCCAGTAATTGCGCAAGAGCGCCGGGTTTCTGTTGGGGCCAGGGAATCATCATGCCCCGGGGGTCAGGTGACGAGGTGGTGTCAGCCCTGCGGATCCGGTAGATGGCTCCCATGATCTCAGGTTTGGCGGCCTTTGAATGGGGGCATCCCCAGCTTAGCCAGCCCCCCGTGTCGAGAAGGAGCAGGCTCCCGTCGGCATCCTCGAGGATGTCAGTGGGGTGAAAGTCCCGGCTGGTAGAGGAGAGAAATGCGGTGTCTTTCGCGGTGAAGGTCGCTCCATCCGGATTAAGCTCGATATGGCGTACCTGGCTGGAATTGAAGTGACAGGCAAAGAGAGTGTCTCGGTAGTTGTCTCCAAGGTGAGTTCCCCGGTAACGCATCATCCCGGCGGGGGCAACCTGTCCCCAGCGGATGGTGGCGGGTACGCGGTGGCCGGTCCGGGGTAGCAAGGGTTCGCCGTAGAGTCTCTGGGTAAGCCCGCGGGGAAACCAGTGAATCAGGGCGTCATGGCGTCGTCCTCCAAAGCTGTCATAGATGGCCGCGGTGGAAAGAACTTCTCCACTGGTGGTGAAGACGACATCTACCGGATTGATAGGTCCCTGTCCGTCAATGCGAACATCACTTCCGTCCGGAAGACAGGAGAAGATTCCGCCGGCCCTGCTTTTCCCGGTCCTGCTCCCGTCGATCCCGGTGAACTGGTAACCGAAGTGGCCTCCGCTAAAGTAAAGGCGCCCGTTTGGACCCAGGTAGGGGCCATGTTGATTTGCACGGCCGTCGAATTCCATCTCGCCGATAATTTTTTCACGCCTGTCGGCCACTCCATCATCGTTGGTATCTTCCAGTCGCCAGAGATATGGCGCGGAGACTATGTAGAGAGCTCCATTGTGCCAGAGACCACCCTCGGGCATGGTCATTTTGTCGGCAAAAATGGTACTCTTGTCGAAAAGGCCATCGCCATTGGTGTCGGTGAGGCGGCGAATGAAACGAGGAAGCTCTCTTTCGATTTCCTTACGAGTGGTGAGATTGCGGCCATCACTCTCAGCTACATAGAGGTGCCCCTTGTCATCAAGGCAGGCCATCATGGGATATTTCAGAAGTGGAGGGGCGGCAGCGAGGGTGATCTCAAATCCATCTCTGACCTTGAAAGGCGGAGGTTGGAAGGGTTTGTCTGCCAGAACACAGGTGAATGCCCCTCCAAGGCAGAGTCCTGTTGCTGCCAGAGCACCCGGAGATGTGAGTTTCTTCCGCTTGCCTGCGCGGGGGACGGGTGGTAGGGCCTTCATTGATGGGAGAAGACAACCACTGCAAATGGGATCGTGCTCCTTGTCAACTTACCAAGCTATCATGCATACACACACCTTTGAAAAGATGGTCCGCGGTCTGATTGTTGCCGCTCTTTGCGGTTGGACGCTCACCAGTGGGGGATTGGCGAAAGAGGGGGCAACTGCCTCAGGGTTGCCCGCTGAGGGCGAGATTGATGCCCACCTCGGTGAGCCCACGATGGAGTTAACCCAGGTGTTTCGGGGTGAGCGCTTCCCCAATATTGTTGTGGGTGTGGATGGCACGGTGGTGGCCACCTTTGGGACAAGCAGTGTGAAAGCTCATCTCAGTAAGGATGCCGGCAAGACCTGGAGTGAGGAGATCATGATCTCGAAGCCGGGATTTCAATGTGGTGGCCTTACCGTTGATGAGGGCACTGGAGCTATTTTTGCATTTGTGGAAGAGCGTCATCCCCCCGCACCAATCCATGTCTTTAAGAGCGTGGATCATGGGAAGAGCTGGCAGAAGGTAGACGCGGTGATCAAGCCTGACTCGAAGGGAAATAAGCCGTCGATGCACATGAACGATCATGGGATTACCCTGCGACACGGAAAGCATGCAGGACGGATCATCAGGCCTTCCCGCTTCTACGCCGGGGCGAATGCGCGTGAGAAGTGGCCCGAGCACTACACGAATGCAATTTTCAGCGATGATGGGGGGGAAACCTGGGAGACCAGCGACCCTTTCCCTGCCAACGGAACGGGAGAGGCCACCATCGCGGAGCTAAGTGATGGGACTGTTTATTATAATTCTCGACGGCATTGGGCCCAAGAGGGTGCAGACCCGCGCAGGCGTTGGACGGCAACGAGTGTGGATGGCGGAAAGACCTGGAAGGACCTGACGTTCTGCAAGGTTCTTCCCGACGGCCCCCAAAATACCAATTATGGATGCATGGCGGGTCTGACCCGGCTGAATGTTAAAGGGCGGGACGTCCTTCTCTACAGCAACTGTGACAGCCCCGGTGGACGGCGGCTTGGCACGGTCTGGGCAAGCTTTGATGGCGGAAAGACCTGGCCGCTGAAGCGGCTTGTTTTCAAGGGCTCCTTTGCCTATTCAGCGATGACTTCCGGTCGTCCCGGAACAAACACTGAAGGCCTTGTGCTCCTTCATTTTGAGGGTGGGCCTAAAGGAGGGTCAACGTTAGCCCGTTTCAACCTTAGCTGGGTTCTCGGAGGCGAGAAAACCGGAGATGGGTCGGTACCTGGCTGGGCCCACTCGAAGGCGAAGTAGGACCGATTTATTTTGCGGCGAGATGTTGAATGTTCAGAGGTTGGCTGAGCTGCCCCGCGTTTCCATGAAATCGGGGCTGCTGTTGCTCTTGTCGCTTTTGCCCGGGATGTATTGCGTGGGAGATCCAGCCTTCCCCCTTTATCATCCTAAGCTGGAAAACAGTAAGAAGGGAGACCATCATGATTTTCCGCTCGGAGTCATTTCCGCGACTGGACGCCTCATTGATGGGGAGAGCGAGATTCTTATTGTGGACCTTGGGAAAGAAGGGCCGGCAGATAAAGCGGGTTTGCAGGTTGGGGACCGGATCATCTGCCCGAAAGAAGGCCTATCGGCACGGTTTTCAAAAGCGACTGAAACGGGGCTGGCGGGTCCGCAGACAGAGCTCGCCCGTGCCTACGATGCTGCTCGAGCCACGGCACCACCCGATCTTGACCTTGAGGTGCAGCGAGGGGGCAAACGACTTGCCCTTAAAGTGCGCCTTCCCGGAGGGCGCTTGGACCCTGCGAAGTTGCTGAAAGGAATTGCGGCTCACCTGCTTTCTACCCAGCAGAAAAGTGGGCGCTGGCAACCCGGGGTAGGGGGTGACGCGGATGTTTATACCTCCGCCTTCTGTGGGCTTGCCCTGCTCGCTACCGATGACGTGCAGTTCCTGCCGGCGGTTAAGGCCGCAATTCGTTTTATCAACGAGAAGAGCACGGCATCCATTGATCCCAAAGACCCTAAGGTGGGCCCGAAGAACTGGCAGGCGGCTAGCAGTGCTATCCTCATGGCAGAGTATCAACTTGCCACGGGTGACGCATCTTTCTTCAAGTTCCTTCAGGCGAATTGTGATCTTCTTGCTGCCAGGGTGACGCCACGGGGAAAAATGGGGCATCACTTCGATATTCCCTACAACGGGGGAGGTCTGGTTATCATTAATTCTCAGGCGCACTTGGCTTGGGCGCTTGCTGAGAAATGTGGACACGTGAGAGATGTGGTCGCATGGAGTCGATCGTATCGAGAAGTTGAAGCTTCTCTCGATCAGAGGACCGGAGCTTTAGGGTATTCCGCCAAGGCGCCTCGGAGTCCAGACATTGCCGCCCGGACCGGGGCGATGGCATCCGCGCTCGCGATCACTGGTGCAAAGGAAGGAATGATACTCCGTCTGGCAGGGGCCCTTGCAGCTCACCATGGGCGAATGAGGCATGCTCACGCCATGTCCTCGATTGGTCTGATTTTTGGATTTGCGGGCTTGAAGAGTGTGGACCCCATGGCGCACCGTGAGATCATGGAAAAATGGAGGCCATTCCTTGAGTTGAGTCGAAATGCTTCAGGGTCGGCGGCCTACTTTGGAGGCAAGAGGAATATCGGTGGAGATCAGTATCTGGGTCTCTCCCCGATAGGTAATGCAATGACTGCACTTATGATTGCCAGTGCTGACGGTAAGCTTCACATGCATGGGGGCCGGCAAAAGAATTGGATCGCCGGGTCGAAGTAATAGTCTGAGGGCCCGCTCATTTCGCGATGGGCTTGCTTCATCCAAAAGAAAGCGCCCCTCTCGCGGTGGAGACGGGCGCAGTCAAAGATCAAACCGCAGAGGTTTTTCTCCCTAGTGAGAAGGCAGATTCTTCTGGCTTTTTGCGGAGAGTTTCGAGATCTCCCCCCAGAGGGTTTTTCCGTTGGGGAGGAGGAAGAGAACTCTTCCGTTTTCAATCTTGGTCGCTGCAGCCTCAAAGCTTTTACCTGCAGTGGTAGTCCAATGCCTGAAGTCAGGGATTTCAGAGAGCTGTGGGTTGCTTTCGGAATTCACCGTGGCCGGTCTCTTCGCGACCGGTCCTTCACCCACGACTTCCGCATTGGCGAGGGTTTTACGCAGTGTCCGGACGGACTTGGACATATCGCTTTTCAACGTCGCGTAGGAAATGGCGTCAATGCCCTTTCCTCCATCTGCAGTAGTCACAAAAACCATCGGGATGGTGTTGCCTCCCTTGGCTCGAACTTGCTTCGCGCCTGCAGGCAGCAAGGCAGTGTCTTTGCGGGCGTCGGCGAAGACTACCACTCCCACGCTCCGAAATGATTTAAAGGCCGCCGAACTGGTGGCCAGACATGGGCCTCAGTTCGTTCCCGGGTCCGTGTAGACAAAGACCAGAGGCTTCTCGCTTTCGGTGGCTTTGGTCTTGGCGGCTTCGAGGTCTGCCATCTTAAAGACCGAGCGTGGTATCGTCAGGTTGGCTAAGCTGACCTGCATCAGTGCTGCGAAGGTGAGAGTGAGGACTACAATGTTTTTCATGTTCTTATCCTAATGGCTGTCAGGCGCTTGTCCAGAGGAGTCGCGGAGAGGGGTTGAGGCCTTGTCAGGAGTGAATTATTGACGGAGAACCAGGTGGGTGGTCAGCATGAATGCATGAATAAAGATGGATTTTATTTCGTATGGCTTAGGGCGATAGCGATGGGATTTCTTATTGGGCCTCTTCTTGCAGGAGATGGCGATTTTGGAGAGGTCTCCTACCGCAGTGAGTCGGATAATTCCATGCAGTCCGCCATGTTTTATGATCCTAATCCGGGAGAGCCGGTTCCTCTGGTGGTCGCTCTGCATACCTGGTCGGGTGATTTCAAGCAGGGGCACTACGAGCCTATTAGGGAATGGTGCATGAAGAAAGGTTGGGCCTATATCCACCCTGACTTCCGGGGGCCCGCAAGGAGACCCGAGGCTACCGGCTCTGATCTTGTGGTGGGGGATATCGTCAGCGCGGTGAAGTATGCCAGGACAACGACCAGAATTCAGAGCAGGGCCGTATTTCTGGTGGGAAGCTCAGGAGGGGGTTACCATTGTCTGGTGATGGCGGGCAGGCATCCGGAATTATTTGCGGGAATCTCCGCGTGGGCCTCCATCTCAGACCTGAGGGCTTGGTATCATGAGAACCTCAAGAGCGGCCGTCGCTACTGGAGTGATATTGTGAAGTCCTGCGGTGGAAAACCGGGAGATAGTCCGGCCGTTGATGAGCAATACCGGAAGCGCTCGCCCTTACATTATCTGAAGAACGCCAAAGGTAGAGTGCCTCTGCATATCGCGACGGGTATCACGGATGGACACAATGGTAGCGTTCCGATCAGTCACTCGTTGCTGGCCTTTAATGAAGTTTGCGAGATTAAGGACCGGGTTGCCCCGGAAGAAATCGCATTCATGACCCGGGAGGCCCGTCTGCCTGATGCACTCCAGAAGGCCGATCCCGATCAAAGCTTTGGCGAAAAGCAGCCTGTTTTCCGGCGCTCTTCCGCGACTGCAACGGTCACCATCTTTGACGGAGGGCACGAGATCATCCAGCCAGCAGCCATTGCGTGGATGGAAAGTCTCTACGCAGAGCGGAGGTGACTCTTTGCTGGTTGCTCTTGCTAGGAGATGTATCCCTTGTTCCAGTGGTGCCATGAAAGTGCCGCTGTGTGTGGGGCTGCTGGTCGGAGTTCTTGTGGCGATCGGGCAGGAGAGTCAGCCGTTTGTAGAGTATCCGGAGGAGACCCGGCAGTATCTGAAACGGATCCAGCGGGGTGAGCAGCGTCATGCCTTCAATGGGGACAGGGTGCTTGGGGAATGGCAGAAGGAGGCCCGATCGGCACTTTTGAAAATGACTGGCCTCGCGCGCATGCGTCGGGATCTATCTTCCTTCCGCCCGGTGGTAACCGAGGGAACAGCGGTAGAGGTTGGCGGGGCCTATCATCGCAGTCTCTGTAAAATTGAAACCGAACCTGGGATCTCGATCCCTTTTTATCTGCTCGTGCCCAAGTCTCCTGAGAGGAATCTGCGTTTCCCTTTGTTCCTTTGCCCGCACGGTCATGATCGCCTTGGTCTGCATTCCTATGCCGGGGTTTTTCGCGACGACGCACATCGCGAAAAGATCCTGGGAAGGCAGGGAAATATTGCCGAATTGGCAGTGCGGCGTGGATTTGTGGCTCTGGTGCCTGCAACTCGTGGCCTGGCTGATGAGGTATTGGTTCCCGATCCCAAGGGGCGTCACGGAAATCGGCCCTGCAGAGCTCAGCTCATGCATTGCCTCGTTGCCGGAAGGACTCCTGTCGGAGAGAGAGTCTGGGATATGCAATGTCTGCTGGATTGGGCGGAATCTCATCCCTCAGTCGACAAGTCCCGGATCGTCATGAGTGGCAACTCGGGGGGTGGGGTAGTCACCGCTTATACGGCAGCGCTTGATGAGCGGGTGAGGATTGCTGTTCCCGGATGCTCATTCACTTCAGTGGTGAGCCCGGAAGAGTTTATTTTTCATTGCGACTGTTGTATGGTTCCCGGCTTGAGGGACTGGGGTGATTGGTCAGATCTTGGGGGGCTTGTCGCGCCGCGCAGGCTTCTCCTTGTGCATGGCGTGAAGGATGGCCTTCACAGCAGGAAGGCGGTGGAGGCTACGGCGGCACTCGTCGAGAAGATCTTTGCAGCGACTGGTGTGCCGGACCATTTCGACCTGCGTTGGGGGCAGGAGGGTCATCGCTTCTACCCTGAATTGATGTGGTCCTTTATCGAGGATGGGATCAATCGGTAGAAAACCCCATGCGGCATGAGGGTCTTTTGAGTGAAGCTATTCCTTCACGATGGAGATCGGAGTCCCCTTGTCTATCCACTCATAGAAAAAGCGAGCTGGATTCCCGTCGGTTAGGTAGGGAAGGCGGATGCATCCGTGGGATGCTGGATATTTGGGAACACTACGGAATCCGTGGATGAAGATATTACCGGTGACTTGCACGCTGAAGGGCATGTAGGCATTGTTGTATCGGCTGGAATAGTGCTTACGCGCCTTGTAGGGGCCTGCCTCGAATTGCCCGCGCGGTGTTGATCGTCCCGTCCCCGAGCTAATTCGAGAATCTAGAACAAGGCGAGATCCCTCCCAGGCCCGGAGGCGCTGTTCAGTAAGGTTGATTTCCGCGCGCTTGGTGGCTCGGATAACCTTAAAAGACCGGCTGGCGAATGAGATTTTCAGGGAATCGTCATCCTTTCCAGTGCTGACGCGAGCGCCTGCGCTGGTGAGCTCAGCGATGCTGATAAGAATTCGTCCATCTACAAAAGATCTCATTTCCCCCATGGAGAATGTTTTTTTATTCAGGGTCAGGGTCGCGTTCTCCTCGTCGATGCGTTGCTTCCATCCCAGCTTCTTTGCGGCCTCCGCCACGGGAAGATAGGGGCCTTTAGACCCCAGTGCGAAATTGACAGCCTCGAGTGCAGGTCCGGCGAGACAACTGGGGATTGAGCTTAGGAGGAGAAAGGCCAGAAAAACGGTCTTCATCGGCGATGTTCGAGCTGGTGCTGCGCGCAGGCTCGCTGCCTATGCGCTTTCATACAAGTGGAATTCGCTCGTTGAGTCCAGCAGGAGGGAATATCTAAGGTGTCATACCATCAGGATTTTTAACGGTAGATGCGTGGCAAATCGTGCCCCGGGCGAGGTTTAAGGGAGACGCTGAAATCTAGGGAAAAAGTTCTCGTATAATTACTTTCCGGCGGCGGTCGGTAGCAATGGGGTTCAGCACGGAAAAGAGAGGAATACATTTCTGAAGGGATCCATCACGAGAAAGACGAGAAGCGCGGCAGAAAAGATGGTCATCGTAAGAGGGGGTAATTGATGGAGAGAAATTACCGGCGGGTAAACGACGTGGGAGTAACCGTCCCTTAGGGAAGCAGAGGCGTGATGAGTCCGGTGAGGAGAAAAGACTCTACCGGACCGGAATAGTTAGCGTTACCGCGTTATACTCTGGTCCTGAGACCGTGATCGTTATGGTGCTTTCCTCAACGACGTTGAGAGGAAAGACCACGTTTCCAGATTCGTCAGAGAGAGTCACGGCATAGAGGCCGAAGTCGTCCTGGAGGGAAACGATGGAATGGGGGGCGTCGGACTCTATGATTAGACTCAGGTTGCCCGGGGGAAGCTCCCGGGGACCTTTTACTGCGGGAGTTCGTGGGGCTGTTTCCCGTAATCCCAGGGTCGGATCCCCAAGGAAGTTCAGCTCGCAGGCTAGGAGGTGAGCCGAGGGCGATGCCGTTGCCCGAGGGATCAGACTAGCTTTGAGAAGGGATAAGGCGGCTCCTCCGCTAACCTTTTTTCCTAAGCCGTTCTCCCAGAACTGGCTCAATATTTCCTCCTGGCCGGAAGAGGGTCCCCCTCTTGACGGTGCAACCACCGCGATAGCGCCTCCCTCCGGCATGCGAATCATACTTTCGGCAATTGACGGGTCTTCTCCCCGGTCGAATTGGCCGGTGTAAGGAGAGGTTGTGGTAATCACCGGATAGGCTTCCCTGTTATTGAGTTGGAAGATCTCCGCCTGAGTGATCTTGGTGTCATTTTTGAATAGCCAGGCGTCGTGTCTCCCCGGGCCCGTCAAATGCAGTTTTCCGTATGCCAGTCCGTTGAAGAGGGTGATCCATTCTTTGGGTCCAAAGCCTTTGTTCTTCTCGGACGTGGGAAAGAAATAGCGGACGGATCCTCCGGCAAGGACCTTGGAAATCTTGTCGTCCCACCTAGTTCGCAATCCCGTGGGGAGAGAGGTCTTTGCTGAAGCGTATGCCATCGAAGTAGCGAACTCTGATTCCGGGTATCGGGACTCATAAGCGATTACCTTTTCAGTATACGCCTTCACGTCCTCGCTCCTTCGAACAGGAATTCTGCCGAGGCCGACGTCGCCATCCGGATAATCGATGGACTCCCTGTCTTGTTCCCATTCTCCGTAGACGCCGTCGTTATCGGAGTCCCAGTCCTTCTTGCTGAGATAGTATATATCCGTGGGGACCTTGGTGAGCTCGCCCGATTGAGTGCGGTGGAGGGTCTCCCGGGAAGGGACTACCCCCCCGCCATTCTCCTCGCTGTCCCCACCGAGAATAATCCAGCGAGTTCCAAGGTGATCAGTATGATTGCGGATACAGCGCCGAATTTTTTCCTGAAGATCCTTCGCCTCATAGCGTTCTGATATCTGGGTAGTACTCAGGATCCGCACTGGTTTCCCAAGACGTTTTTTCCAAGCTAAAAACGGTTTCCATGAGTCGACCAACTCGGGGCCAGTGATAAGAAGGACGGTTGCTGGGGAGGGGGCTGAAAGGCCAGCCATGAACTCATGCTCAGGGTGCGCGATTCCCGGAGCAATCATGCTCAGGGTCACGGAGGCGCACAGCACGGCGGATTTCATGGCTAAAGGCTCTCAACTGGAGAGGATGGTGGCGAGGATTCTTGCAGGCAATCTTGCCTGACGAGGAGAGTGCTGCATGTTAAGAGGGTGCTGACTATCGACGAGCAGATCGAACTGGAAATCCGGGCAAGAAAAGAGCTCGAGGATCTGAGGAGAGAGGCGGCTAGTGAAGAGGTTGATCCTCAGGCTGTCGCGGTGGACGTTGCGATTGGCCGCCTGTCGCGACTCGACTCGATGCAGATGGAGGAAGTCAGAAAAGATGCCACGCGCCGGAGAAATCAGCGTATTCACGAGCTTCAGCAGGCTCTCCGCAGAATGGATGAGGGAGACTACGGCATTTGCGAGAGCTGTCAGGATTGGATCAGCTATGCTCGTCTCGAGCAGAAACCGGAGGCGGACCTCTGCGAGAACTGCGCTCGTTAAATTCCTAGGAGGGTTCTTTCTGGTCGGCATTACTGACCCTCTCATCCTCCCGTTTCAGCCATGGTTCAACGAAGAAGGGGCCGAAGGGGAGAAGGGCAGCTATAAAAACGATAGCGCATCTGGGGTAACTCCATCCCGAGGGCTTCCGAACGAGCCAAAGAAGAAGACAAAGCAGAACGAAAAGGACCCCGTGAATCATTCCAGGGAGATATATGGCGTCCTCGTNCCCCTGAATTCTCTTCATCACGATCGAGCAATAGAGAAGTNCGAGGTAGGAAAGGCCTTCAAGCAGGCTGACTGCCCTCAATCTGCCGANAGGAGTTTTCAGCATCCTCAGCATCTTGTCTGCGGTTGGTTATTTGACAATGGGTAGCCCTGCTTTTTTCCAAGCAAGAAGACCGCCGTCGAGATGGTATATTTTTTCGAAGCCCAAGGTCTTCCAGAGTGCCAGAGAGTTAGAGCTTCGTCCGCCGCTTTGACAGTGAACCAGATAGGAGGTGTTCCTATTTAGCTTGCCTATCTTGGTGGAAAAACTCTCTGCGAGGAAGTCGATGTGAACTGCGCCTTGAAGGTGCCCCGCCTTAAATTCACCCAGCGTTCTGATGTCGATGATGATCGGCCTTTTTTTCTTATCCGGGCTGTTCAGGATTTTGGAGGTTTGTCCGGCATCCAGATGAATTACTCGAGCAGGTTTAATTTNGGCTTCGTCGGCTGGGGCCGCGGTAAGCAAAAGAGCGAGCGCTGCCGGAAGGGCGGGAAATAAGTTCATGGCTCCAGAGTAGAAGCTTCCTGGTCGGCAGAAAAGGGAAACCTCGGGGCGATGCCAGCACAACGAGGATCCTCTCAGGCTGGAGTTCTCCAGATCAGTCGNAGGGCATCGAGGCGGAGTCTCGACTGGCCGAGAAGGCGCAGAATCTCGTCACGGTGGCTTGTCAGGGCTTCAATTTCAGCAGGAGACACCTTGTTGTTTTTGTCAGCCAGATCGTGGAGACGCTTGATCTCGGCGCTTAATGATTTCCCGGCATCCTCCACCGCCCGGGCGATCTGGCTGTCTGCCTGTTCGCCGGTGATTTGCTCCGCTTTTTTAAGCATCCCGGGAAGGATCTCCTTTCTGAAGACACTCTGTGAGACCAGTTTGCGGGGACTTCTCGGCTCAAGATTGGCAGATGGCAGGCCCTCGTCAGAGCTATGATCGTTGCCCTTGTGATCAACGACTGTCCGATAGGGTGTAGGAGGGAGAAATCGGTCTATATGCAGGCGGGAGGGGCCGAGGCATTCCAGAACATAATTACATTCAAGGAGCATGGTTTTGCCCCGAGCGGTTTTCCAATGAGCAAAGCTGCAGTTNCCTTGTTCCCTGCTGAGGAGGACTTCGATGGCATCCCGGAAAAGTGGATGGTCCGGAGTAATCAGGGCAATGTCTTCCCGGGCGAGAGCGAAGTCGCGATCAAAGGTTACAGAAAGTCCATCCTCGGGAAATTCCGCGAAGTCCTCGCTGAGGCGTTCTCCTTTCTTGAAGATATAACTTCGCAAGGAGAGATCCTCGACCTCGAGNCCGAGATAATCGAAGAGACGAATGACAAATTTCTCGAAATCAGGATCATNATCAGCATTCGAGATNTGCTCAATGAGAGTTTGGGCGCTTTCCGATGATGGTGCTCCCAGTTCCAGAAGACGGTCATGACCGGAAGAAAGATCCTGTGACACCTGCTCTTTCATCAAGGCGCTACGNTTGAGGAAATCCTCGAAGNAGCTGGGNTCTTCGNTCTCCTGCAGGCCCTTCAGTTCCGGGCCGAGGGACGCGAGCAGAGTAGAAGCCCCTTTGAGCGGATGTTCAAATGCGTCAAGGCCCTCAGAATACCAGCGNGCAAGGAGCTCATCGCTCGATCCTTTTACCACTGGGACATGAATGTTCACGGTCTCAGTTTGTCCGATCCGGTCGAGTCGGCCGATTCGCTGCTCAAGTAGTTCCGGGTTAANGGGNAGATCGAAGAGGACGAGATGGTGAGCAAACTGGAAATTNCGCCCCTCCGATCCGATTTCCGAGCAGATGAGGATTCTTGCTCCCTCGGGGTCTGCGAACCATGCCGCATTGCGGTCCCGCTGGAGCAGGGTGAGTTTCTCATGGAACTGNGCAGATTCGATTTGAATACGAGTAAGAAGAAGAGTTCGTATTGACTCGGCGAGTTCGGCTGATTCGCAGATCAGGACGACTTTTTCTTGAGGAATACCCTGAAGAAAATCAGCCAGCCAATCCACGCGGACTTCCACGGGNTCCGCTTCATCAGTTGAGGAAAGCTCAAGCNGAACAAGGTGAAGCTTACGCTCAGGGAATCCNGTGAGTCGTTCCCGGGTGTTGCGGAACATGACTCTGCCGGTGCCAAAACAGTCGATCAGGTCCCGCACGAGGCTCTGCCGGCTGGAAGNGTCCTCATTGTCGAGAGCCGCCACAAGATCGGCCGACCGCTCTGAGCGCTCCGTGATTATGGCTTTATCGCCACGGGTGAGCGGGGTTCCTTCTGAGAGTCTGCCGACAACGCCGGCGAGGGATTCGTATTCTTCAGCTTCCTGTCGAAATCCGGCAAGGTCGGGGAACCGCTCAGGGTCAAGAAGGCGAAGGCGGGCGAAATGTCCTTCGGGTCCGAGTTGTTCGGGAGTGGCAGTCAGTAAGAGAAGTGATGCGGTCACCTCAGATAATGACTCGATGACGGAGTAGGCGTGGCTTGCAGAGTCAGGCTTCCACTGAAGGTGGTGAGCCTCGTCTACGATCATGAGATCAAATCCTGCCGCTCTTGCCTCCTCAGCCCTCTGGGGATGGGCCGTGAGAAATTCAGTTGCAGAAAGGATCAACTGACTNTCCAAAAAAGGATTAGCATCACCTTCCGATCCCTGGATGGCCTTGCAGCGGTCCTCATCAAAAATAGCGAATAGCAGATTGAAGCGACGAAGTAGCTCAACGAACCACTGATGNACCAGGGGTTCGGGTACCAGGATCAGGACCCGGTCGGCCCTCCCTGTCAGATGCAACCTGTGCAGGATCAGGCATGCTTCGATTGTCTTTCCGAGACCGACTTCATCTGCCAGAAGCACCCGGGGGGCNAGGCGGCCGGCGGCTTCGGCCGCAATTGCAAGCTGATGAGGAATCANGTCGATACGGGCTCCCGAGAATCCCCGGGCCGGTGAGCAGCGAAATCTTCCGTTTTGCTGGAGGGCCTGCACCCGAAGTTCGTATGAGNGGAGATCATCACACTGCCCAGCAAGAAGACGCTCCTCNGGTTTGATNAAGCTCAGCGCGTCGAACAGATGTTCTTCCCGGATCTCCTCCTCCCCGCAAAGGTAAACGAGAAGCCCGTCTCTTTCTTCAACCGCCTCGACCGTGAATTCCTGTCCTGCCTGATTCTTTATCTTGTCGCCTTCCTTGAAGTGGACCCGGATTAGTGGTGCAGAGGAGAAGACATACTGACGGACTTCCTCGGCGGCAGGGAAGCAGATCTCCACACGATCTCCCTCCGCAGTGATGATCAGGCCAAGGCCGAGTTCCGGCTGGGACGCACTGGTCCACCGCTGACCGGGAAGGGGGAAAGACACGGCGGGGAGACTGAGGNGCTATCGGCCTCGACGCAAGGGTAAGCAGCNGGATGGGGNCTATCTNTCCATGGCCACTTCCACCCTGAAAAATGCAGCAGAAGCTCGGGGATCTGGAGCTACGGAGCGAGTGTGAACGCGCCCCGTTCCGATATCGGAAGCGACAGATTGCCATTCCGAAAGTTCGTCACTTCGAAAGGTCGTATAGGTCCGCCCCGGTAAGGTTGGATAGGAAAGGAGAGTTTCGCCGGGGATGGCGGGATTCGCGGCCACAGTGAGAGCAAAGCGGGAAGAAGGATTCCGGGGGTCGGTCCTGGTAACCAGGATTTCAGCGAGGTTGCTCTGTAGGTCGCCATCAAAATCCTCCTCGCCGTCAGAGATGCCATCATTGTCGGTGTCCGATAGCTGGGGATTGGTGCCGAGTTGTTCCTCGATGTGGTCTGGAAGCCCATCCTGATCGTGGTCAGCGATGGCAGTTACAGTGACATTATCGAGAGCAATTCCGGGGAGAAGGGCAGGGCCCAGAAGCTGTTCATGATTGAGCTGGCCGGGCGTTGGCGGGCTCACGAAGCGAGTCCATTCAAGGGCAGCATTCAACCCGAGACTGCCAGTGCCGGGCTCTGGCACAGGGTTGGATTGTGCTACCCNGATGNTATCGGAAGTAAGCCCATTCGCGGGNCCTTCCGTTGCGGTGATGGAGCCTTCGTAAGAGACAAACTCCGCTATGTCACCGTTCACGACCAGAGCGATACCATCGGGTCCATTCTGGATTCGGGGGATCAGTTTGTAATAGACGCGGTGCCCTGAGGGAAGGATCTGGTCCAACGAAAACGAGGCGAGGGNATGTTGTCCATAAATAGCCCCTCCATTTCCGTTGTAGAGGTAGACTTCTACCTCCTCAGCGCTGCCTTGGTATCCTGGGCCAACCAGTATCTCGAGGAATTCGTTGAGATCCNCACCCGCGTTGTCGTAGTGGAATTCGTTTAAGCGCACGTAATCCTCAATGTCGGNAAAAGGTTGTCCGGGTCGTGCGGTGAAGGTCAGCTCGACGATCTCGCCGGGAGGAATGAGGATCTCGTCGANACGTCCCGTCAGAGAGGTCGTCATTCCGTCTGGGATGGGTCCTTCGGCACCAGGCGGAGGGTCTGTTGTGAAAGTCAGGGCAGGAAGCGGTATGGGTGTTCCTGCGACTGAGGCTTCNACCGTAATCGCATCGAGGCGCTCTCCAGGAAAGCTCCGCCACTGCTCGAAGTCGTAAGCAATTTCGAGAGCGGTGAGGATGGTTCCCGTATCGTTGCGGAAGGAAGTAGTGGCTGAGATGGGTTCCTCGCGGAGGAGAAATCCGAGGGATCCGTCACTTCCGAAGGAGTAGAGTCCGACTATCCCCTGAGCCCCGTTGTCTGTGCCTCGCCAAGGTCCTCCGGAAACCGTCCAGAGGGGNGGGGATGAGAGCCCGTCAAAGTTCTCAAAGTTTTCGACTACTGGTTGTCCGATGTTGCTAATGACATACCCTTCGGAAGAGCTGTCGGTAACCACCAGCCGCGCAGTCGCAGGAGAAAATTCCGCGGAGCTTGCCGTAAAGATGACTTCCTTTGGCCCGTCCACCAGGCCATCCAGCTGAGGAGAAATGTCCACGGTCCGAGCGGTCTGGCCATTGGTGAAGAGCAGGGTGGACGTGACTGGAACAGCTTCACCCGGGTCTGAGGAAGTGAGAAGAATCTCTACNGTTTCTCCCTGATCCGGCGGGGAAGGGATCTCGACGGTGAGGAAGGCAGATCCGTTGGGGTCTGACTCTGCTACTTCACTGGCAGAAATGCGAAGNACCAGAGAGTCACGGGATGTCAGATTGAAGTCAGCAAAAACGGCAAGATGATCCGAGGCGTTAGCGCTTGTTCTTTCAGGGAGGGGTGACCCAGCCTTTGGAAGTCCTGTTCGGTTATCGATGTCCAGAGCGCTGTTATAGATTTCACCTGCGTAGGGCCGACTTCGGAGGGAGCGAGTGGCGAGGATGAAATCGAGTTGGCTGCNACCCTGAGTCACAGAGGAGCCATTGAGTTGAGTGCTCCCTACCGCAGTAATCGACCACGGCACGAAATAGCCTGCAGGGTTCGTGTAGTAGNTGACTGGGAAGCCGATGTCTTCACCTGTAATAAACGATCTGGGTAATCCTGGAGGGATTTCATTGTAGCTGAAATCACCCCCAATCAGATTAAAGTCGCCAAGGATAATCAGGTTGTCCTCCGCGCTCAGTCCTTGCTGGGTGAGAAAATCAGTGCTGCGTTTTAATTCAACTGCTCGCCGGAATGGATCATCGATATCGAGGCAGCACTTGAGATGCAGAGTGAGAATCGTAGGGTCCGCCACGGTGCCTGGAATATCNACCACGATGGCGGGGATCTGACGCACCATGTCCAAGGCCCCCGGGGGGGAGGCAATGTTGAAGGTCGAGGTGAGAGGGTGACGGCTCATGAAGGCGCTCCGGAGACTGGAGTCCAGAACGCGCTGGGTGGTAGCGACGTGCGCATGCGGGTAGCCTAGTGCAGTGGCAAGACTTGAGAATGAGCTTGGAGATCCCTCAAAGTCAGCTCGGGTCATTTCCTGAAGGGCGATGACATCTGCATCGATGCGCTCAAGAATATTCGCAGTTGCTTGGAATGAGGTGCTGCCGGGTTCACCGAGTCCGAACTCGACATTCAAGGTGGCGACCCGAATTGGAGTGGCAGGACTTGTGATGGATCCGCTCAGGAGCAGCGCNACCAGAAGAGGGGCGGCCGGTTGCAGCCAGCTTGGAAGANGTGGGAGCTCCATTGATCCTGCTTTCATGTGTCTCAGGCCATCCGGGCGGCAGGGCTTTCGGTTCTAGCCTGCCTGCGGAGGAAGTGACTCCAAGACCTGCAGTAAAATTCCCTTGGTGGGATGATAGCCTTTCTCAGCGTATTTATCGAGGGGAACAATCAATGAGAGTTCACTTCAGAGCTGTGGACGATATGACCTCAGAGACCTCCTTCATTGCTGCGGAGCCCTTTTTTGCAGTATTTGGAGCAGCTTGGGTAGGTATTGCGGAGGGAAGTATCTGCCTGGGGTTAGTTGTCGAGGTGCGCTCTTTACCAAGCGGTGATCCCGCCAGAATTCTCCCTGGATGGGATCTCTTCTCTTGTCTTGGTATTGCCGGAAGATGATTGCGCTGCTCTTCTTCCCTTGTGACTGGAGAGCTTCTGGTGTTCGCAGGTATAATAGCACTGGGCCAATTCAGTCCTGGCCCCGATATGATTCTGCTCACGCGTACGGCGTTGGCGCAGGGCCGCTCGGCGGGGTGGTGGATGTCGGCGGGTATTGCCTCCGGTCTGTGCGTTCACGCCACCGTTGCAGTCTTTGGGATGGCATATCTCATGGGCCTGAAAGAAGAGCTGACAGAGGTATTGCGCTGGATGGCTGCTGGCTATCTTGCCTACCTGGGTTTACGCCTTTTACTCGCCGGTATGGGCTTAGGTGGTAATAAGGCAAATAAAGAAGAAAACGATCCTGCAGGGGGGCGGTCAGCCT
>PBTP01000114.1:0-14160 GCA_002729275.1 Roseibacillus sp.
AGGAAGCGTAAGGGTCATAAACACACGAGCTCAGAAGAACGGTGCAGAGCAGGCAGATGGGCAGGGGCAGGAGGCGCTTCATGAGTGTAGGACGAGAACTTGCGTCAGCTTATTCGGGAAGATCTGGAGTTCGCAATACAGGATATCCTCCCCCGTTACCCATCCTTGGGGTGGACATTCTCGCTCCCTGGAGTCTGGAGAGGATGGTGAAATCATGGTATTTACCGAGAAAACAGGGATTTACGGTCCTGTGGGCGCATGGGCCGGAGCATGAGATTACAATGTGCTTACAATGTCTTGCCATGATGTAGGAAACTCCTATGGTCGGGACCGAAAACTCGTAAGGACCAACCATACTCCGTGCGCACGAAACAGACATCAAAAATTGGAGACTCGCTCTCAAGAGGCCTAAGGGCAGGATTCACCTTGGTGGAGATAATGGCCGTTATGATGGTGATTGCCATCCTCTTGTCGGTTGCAGCGGTTGGAATACAGAATATCGATCGTGGGCAGGCCACCACGACGGCTCTTTCCGTCACGGAGGCTCTCTTCGATGAAGCTCGCAGTGCTGCCGTGGGCCGGGGAACNCGGGCNCGNATTCTGATTCATAAGGANCTGAACGACTCAGAATTAGACGATCGTGACCGGTATCTTTCCTACATGTGCGTGGCNGTCGAAAGCACGGATCGGGAAGGCGANGTAGAGGGAGNGGGTTGGGAAGTAATNACCCGTGGAACGAAGCTTCCTTCGGGGGTCTATTTCAGCCCGGAGGAAAGCGACCGGGTGGCTGATGCGATCGGGGTTGGTAAACCGGGCACCATGAGAATCGACCTCCCTGGTAAAGACTCTAACGGTGCGGATTCTTTNAAGGAGTGCTACTACTTTGAGTTTAATCCCGAGGGAGTTTGTGTTGATGGTGAGGATGCTGGCATGGAGCCCGGGGCCGCGGTGGTCCTGATCAGCGGAACGAGGCCCCGCGACCAGGAGGAGCCAAAGCTGATGAAGAANAACAAGGTTGGTTTCGTGGTGTGGCGTAATGGCCGCACTTCCATTTTTCGAAGCCCCGAACAGATTGATCTCGCTCAATGAAGATGGTTTTGTCCCACTCTCGCCCCGAAAATCGCCATGGCTTTACGCTCATGGAGACCGTNATTGCGATCGGAGTAGTCGCAGTTCTTCTCACCACCTTTCTTGCAGTCTTTGGGCCTGCCTCGGCTGGTATTCGTAAGGCGTTGAGTGCGCAGGAAGCGGGCCGTCTGACGACCTCCCTCGAGAGAGAGTTGAGCACATTGAGAGAGGGCCCTGACGGAGCCTACGAAAATGCTTTTCACAAGGCATTTGAGTGGATTCGGGATTCNGGCAAGGAGGAAACAGCGGTCTTCCTTTACAATTACCGAGGTGATCCCCAGCAGATCAGGGAGGACGCCTCGCTGGAGCCGTTCGCTCTCGCCACCGGGCAGTCAGGGAAGGACTTTATCCTCCAGCCAGCGGTACGCCGAAGGGGAGATGCAGACGCCGATTTTCAGGAAGACCTCGAAAGAGTCGAAGGCCGGGTATATCTCGTCAAGATGACCCAGATGATCTACGATGATGCTCAGGATCCTGTGCTCGTTCCCGGAACTCANGGACAGGTCAAGAACATGCACAGCCACGATGCGATTGATAACGTGGTATCCTACCCCGGTGCTGTTATCGCTTACACCGCCAATTTCTACGCCCTCAAGAGCAATAAATTTGACTACATTGAGAGTCTTGACCTGATCGATGATAACGGGGANGGCGATCCGGATCTGTTGGGTANGCCCCTGTTCTCTCGNAACCTCGGNGTAAGGCGGTAACCTCAAATCTTTCTTTCTTTGCAATGACCACCCCTTTTCCTCAGATACGCCGCGCACGAGGTTTCACTCTCGCCGAGTTAATGGTGGCGATGGCGATCACCGTAATCCTCATGACCTTGCTCGTATCCGTGACTGCGGTCGCTCTGGATGGGTGGCGGGTCAGCAGGAACAAGGTCAGAGCCTCGCGCCAGGCCAAGGCTACACTCGAGCAGATGAGCCGCGATTTTGAAGCGATGGTTGTGCGAACCGGAACTAATTTCGAGTGGCTCTACACTGAGACTGATCAGGACGAGCCTGGCCCGGAAGACAATGAAAGTCCTAANGCAGCGCGGATCCTGATGTTTTCNGCGGCTACTGATCGTTACGATGGAGATGTAGAGGGAAGGAACGATAAGGGAGGCGATGTGACCGGACTGAGCTACAAGCTTCTCTACAAGGATCCAATCACCGATGGCTACGACGACCGCTTCAAGGTCTTTGCTCTCTACCGGAAGCTGGTNAACCCTGATGAAACCTTCGAGTTTCTTCTCGAGCANGACCCGGTTGNTCCNAAAGANCTGGANACGAAATTCAGGCGTTATGATGCAGAGCTTGGTGAGTCGAACAATTTCGTTTGTGAGAACATNTTTGAAGTGAGTGTGGTCTTCACTGTGGAATACACCGAACTGGTGGGTGGCAGGCTAGTGACCAAGATAGAGAGAATCCCGATCATNAGGACGGGTGGTGAGGAGGCTGCGGAGACATTCAGTTTTACTGGGAATGGAATCGANGCTGATGGCAACGACAACGTTGATTACAGCAGAGGTCGAATCTCATCGGTGGATTTGAGTATCACGGTCCTGACTGACAGTGGTATCGCCCAGTTGAGGAGGGGAGGTAACTTTNCCGGTTCGGCTCTGGAGAAATTTCTTTCCAAGAATTCCTACCAGTATTCCAAGACGATCCTGCTACCGCAGCCCTAGCTCGGAGGGGAAGAAGGCCTCTTTTCGCAGGCGCAGGGGGGCCGTGGAGCCCGNTTGTGAGGGTGTCTTATGGCCCGGNGGGTTNCCGAAAACGTAGCAGGCTAGTTACTTTCCCTCTTGAGGTTGAGCCGCATTTGCTCGCACCCTGCTGACCAACATGGGATTCAACGCTCTTACATTTCTCGCTCAGGTCAGTGGGGAAGCATCGCACGACACCTTTCGTCTCGTTTCGGTTCTTGTTCTTTCGATTGTCCTTATTCTTGTCCTGATTCTGGCATTCAGGATTCAGGCGTTTGTGAGCTTGCTACTGGCCGCGATTTTCGTGGGGATTGCCTCTGGCACGATGGAACTCATTGAAGTTGGGGATACCATCAAGGACGGAATGGGTGGAGCCTTGGGATTCATTGCCACGATCATTGGATTAGGGGCGATCTTCGGACAGATGATTGAGCACTCGGGTGGGGCCCAGAGCCTTGCCAACGGGATGCTGAAGACCTTTGGTGAGCGTCGAGCCAACTGGGCCATGCTGCTTACGGGTTTCCTTATTTCTATTCCTGTATTTCTCGATGTAGGGGTGGTGATTCTNGCTCCCATCATCTATGCGCTGGCTCGCAGGAGCGGGAAGTCCGTCCTTGTTTTCGCCTTGCCTTTATTGGCGGGAATGGCGGTCACCCACGCCTTTGTTCCCCCGACTCCGGGCCCCACGTTCGTNGCTTTTGCCCTTCAGGTTCCCCTTGGCTATGCGATTCTCTGGGGCGTCGTGGTGGGACTTCCTACCGCCTTGATCACAATTCCCCTGTGNCGTCGTCTTGGGGAGAAGTTCCATATTCAGCCGCCTCCGGTAGCTGAGGAGGCGGAAGAAGAGCCGGTTAAGACTATTGGCCTTCCCTCGGTATTTACCATCCTTGCAGTTCTTGGCGGGCCAGTGCTCATCATTGTCATTGCCTCATTTGTCGAGGGTTCCATTGCGGCCCGCGTTCCCGGGTTTCTGGCAACAGAAGAGGGCAGGACCTTGACCGAAGGAATGGAAAAGAAGGGGTCCTTCGACACCGCTCTCGGCGAACTGAAGAGGCAGTCAGCGGGTCCCGCTCAGATAGTTCTTTTTCTAGGGCATCCGATAATCGCCCTTCTGATTGGGACCTGTGTCGCGATCTATGTCCTTGCCATGCGTCGTGGTGTGCGAGGGAACGCTCTCATGGAAGTGGCGACCAAGGCCTTGGGCCCTGCCGGAATTATCATCCTCGTAACAGGGGCAGGAGGAGTCTACAAGCAGATGCTCATCACTACCAAGGTGGGCGATGCCTTGGCCGATATTCTGCAGAGATCGGGGTTTGGGCCCCTGATTCTTGCATGGGTGCTTACCACCATCATCCGAATCGCACAGGGTTCAGCCACNGTAGCGATGGTAACTGGCGCAGCTCTTATCAGTCCTTTTCTGGTGGCGGGGGATTATTCAACCTCACAGCTTGCGTTGGTAACAATTGCTATTGCAGCCGGAGCGACCGGGTTTGGGCATGTCAACGATAGCGGTTTCTGGATTGTGAACCGCTACTTCCACATGACGGAACGCGAGACACTCCTGACGTGGACCACCCTGCTTACTGTGATCTCTCTGGTGGGACTGGGCATCGCGTCCCTGCTGTGGATGTTTGTATAGGACCAGCCCAGTCCTTCTGCTCTCGGCTATCCGAAAAGTCCGGTGAGGGGGGCGCCGTCCCGTGCTCCGAGTTTGAAGGGGCGCCGACTTGGAGACATGAGNGTCAGGTCATGTGGAACGCCCGTCGCGAAACCTATAGTNGCGTTAAAATCTGGGCCNCTTACCGGGTCCTGGATGACGTTTGAACCTGTTTCATCGGTTTTTCCGTAGANCTGTCCACCCTTGATTCCCCCTCCCGCGAGCAGGTAGGAAAATGCCTTGGGGAAGTGGTTTCTCCCTGAGCGTGCCTGCACGATCTTGGGAGTGCGTCCGAACTCAGTGGCTACGACCACCAGAGTGCTTTCAAGCAGGCCTTTTTCTTCGAGGTCCTGAAGGAGTGCAGATAGGGCGCGGTCGAGGATCGGCAGTTTCTGCTCGCACTGGTCAAAATTGTCGTTGTGCCAGTCAAAGCCGCCGAACTCTACATCGATAAAACGAACTCCCCGTTCCACAAGACGACGGGCAAGGAGAACGCCTTTGGCGAAATTATCGTCACCATAAGCAGCATGAACCTTGGAAGTTTCCTTTTTGAGGTCGAAGGCTTCAAGGTCCTTACTCTCCATAAGTTTAACCGCTTCCTCAAATACCTGATTGTAGGCTCTTACGTTTTTCTGGCCCTTATGAAACTGCGCATCGAATTGCTTGTCGAGTAGTTGCCGCAGGGCGAGTTGTTTGTTGAATTGACTCTCGCTAACCTGCCGAAGCCGCCGAACATTTTGGAGTCCCGAGTTCGCATCGCCAACCGGTAAGGGAGCATACTGGGGTTCGAAAAATCCGGCTGCCGGGTGGCCGTTCCCAGATCCGACGGTGACGAAGGACGGAAGGCTCTCATTAGCTCGTTCCTTCAGTCTGGTGATCCATGATCCATTGGACGGGTGAACAAGGGAAGCCCGCTGAGTATAACTCGTCCGCATGAAGTATCTTCCCGGGCCGTGGGCTCCCTGAGTGGACGTCATGGAGTTTACCAGTGCGATTTTGTCCGCTTGGCCTGCAAGTTTTGACATGTAATGCCCTAACCTGACCCCGTCAGCTTTAGTTTTGATCGTTTCGGTTGGACCCCGGAATTCGTCCGGAGCGTCAGGCTTGGGGTCGAAGGTGTCGAGGTGAGTCATGCCGCCTGACATGAAGAGATAAATGACACTCTGGGCTTTGCCTCCTCCGCTTGCGATGGTGGCAGGATCGGCTGCCAGGGCCGTGGGAGAAAACAGCTCCGCCGCACTTCCTGCGATGGTGACTCCCAGGCAGCTGCGAGCGGCAGTGGCCATGAAGGACCTTCGGGACACTTCGTCGAGTTTGTTGAAATCAGGCATGATGGGTATTGGCGATGAGAAATTTCGAGGAGGCGACCGCCTATTGGACGAAGAGGTAGCGCTTGGAGGTCAGCATCGCACGCGCAAGAGTGAAGATGTCCTCCCGGTTCTCTGCGAGGGGAAGAAGATCCTTTTTCTCTGCCTCAGAAGGTCGGCTGGAGTAGAAGGCGAGGAAGAGATATTCCAGCCTCTGTTCAGGATTGGGGATCTCGGCCAGGGCCTCGAAGATTTTTGAGCGTCGATTCTCAGTGCCGGCCGCGGCCGGTCCGTTCAGGAGCGTCAGCGCCTGGGGTATTGTTGCATCGGTATGTGCTGCCTCCGGACTGTTGCGATCTGAGCCACCAAATTGGCGGACCATGGTGCCCGCACGGAATGGGCTCGGGTGTTCGGAAGCCCGCATGTTGAGGGCGGCCCGACTGCCTCTGGAGCTACGATTCATAACAGCGCTCATGCCCGCCATTCCTCCCTGCTTTTTCCGTCCATCTTCCCGGAGCTGCCGTTGCTGTCGCTTGAGGCGCTGCTCCTCTCTGGTGTTGCCTGCAGCCTTGGCCTTGGTGATAGCGATCTGGATCTCACGGTTTTTTCTCTGATAGACCCGGCGTTGATCATCCATATCCTTGGCTTCTCGACTGGACTCCACAAGTTTACCGGCAGAGAGATTCATAAGGGCGTCAACGTCGCTCTGGTAGGCTTTCCATTTGTATTCGAGACTTGTATTGATGTTGTCGTCAGTATTTCCAAAGGAAAGCACAGTGAATGAATCATACAGTTCCTCGGCAGACATCCTCCGGAGCTGAGGGCCGACGAAGTAGTAGTCCGTCCCGGGGGTCGCTTCGACCGGTGATACCTGGCGTTGGAAGAGTCTTGTGTGATAGAGGATTCGCTCAAAGTCCCTGGTGCGGTAGCCCACTCCCTTCATAACTTTCTCGATATAGTTCAGAACTTCTGGATGAGAACCCTTAAGCTTGTCACTCCAGTCATCTACCGGGTCGACCAATCCATGCCCAAAGGTCCGACGCCAGAGCCGGTTTGCAATCACCTTGGCAAAATAGGGGTTATCGTCGCCGGTTACCCAGTCTGCAAAGACTCTTCTTCGGTCTTCGGGATTCACGTCGGAGGCTTGTATGCCGAAGAGGGTGGCAGGCTTGACTGCTTCCCCGGGCTCGGCATCCTTGTATTGATAGTCGTCCGGCAGCTTGAGCTCCTGACCGCGGGATTCCACAATTTCGTTTCTGTTGAAATAGCGCAGGAGGTAGCGCATTTCGCCGGTGATTCGCCTGAAGAGGTTGCCACGAGCCTTGGCCCGTGTGGATTTGTTCTTGGATTTGAACGCCCGGTTCATGCCGGGATGATTCTTCCGTGAGTGCTCAGCGACCTTGTTCACCAGCTGGCGAGCCTCATCACTCCGATACGCGATACCTCCACTGAAGGCCGCCATTTCATAGTATTCCATCTGGGTCCATGAGTCGAAGGGGTGATCATGGCACTGGGCACATCCGATTTGATGCCCAAGAAAGACCTGTACGGTGTTGCTGACGTTATCGAGAAGCATGCCGCGGTCGCGGAGGTAGTATCCTACGGCAGGATTTTTCGAGGTATGACCCTCCGCCGAAAGCATTTCGTGGACGATTTTATTCCATGGCTTACCGGAAGCGAGTGAGTTTCGCAGCCAGACGTGCCAACCCAGTCCATATTGTTCTTCGTTTGTCTGCAGGCGGAGAAGGTCGGCAAAATAGTTGAAGGCTGAGCTGTTGTATCCTGGAGAGGAGATCAGTTGCTCGATCAATCGTGTCCTCTTGTCCGGCGTTTTGTCGTCCAGAAATCGGGACGCTTCCATGGCGGTTGGGATGCGACCGACGATGTTGAGGTAGGTGCGTCGGACAAAGGTATCCTCGCTGACAATGGGCAGAGGCTGTAATTTATTTGCCTTCAGGTCTTCTTCCAGAAGCTGATCGATCTGCGCTGCCGCCTTGAGAACCTCGCGAAGCTCGAGAGGTTTAGAAGGGGCTCCTTCAGAGAGGAGGCTCGGTCCGGCAAGTGCGAGAACCGCACAGGCGATTCTCTTCAGATTCTGGAAAAGCATTGGGGTGAAAGGAATTGGCGGGCTTGTCGGTTCAGGATCACCAGAGGATGAAACCTTCTTGAGTAAACGGAGTTGCGTCAGCCCATATTTCAACAGAAAACTACCTGAAATGGGCTATTGGGGAAAGCTGCATCCTTGGGACTTTTCTTGGCTTTTCCCGCGCGAATTCCCTTAAAGCCAGAGTCTTATTAAAACCATCGGTTTTTGGGGAGGAATAGAAGGTGGGCTTATAACCGTGACAGCTGTTCTTTAGAACACCACTATGGAGGGAATGATCACGAAGTTGCACAGTGCAGGCCTGAGGGGCGTGGAAGCCGTAGAAGTAGAGGTGGAAGTGAGTTCCCCGGGGCGAGGGGTGCCCCGAATGACCATTGTGGGGCTACCGGATGCTGCGGTACGGGAATCTGCCGAAAGGGTGAGTTCGGCAGTCTCTGCTTCTGCGCTTCCCAAGGATGAGGGGTCAATCACTGTCAATCTTGCTCCCGCCGACCTGAAGAAAGAAGGGCCCTCATTTGATTTGCCGATTGCGCTGGCGGTGGTTGCTTGTGCGGAGGGCGTGATTCTCGACGAAGCTGGAGATTGTCAGATCATCGGGGAGCTTGCCCTTGATGGTTCTGTTCGCCCTGTGAAGGGAATTCTCTCCGCCGCAATAGAAGCAAAGACGAGAGGGAGGAAGAGGCTCCTGGTGCCACTGGAGAACGCATGCGAAGCGGCTGCGGTCACTGGTATCGAGGTTTTCGGAGTGACTGGGCTTCGCCAAGCCTGGGGGTTTCTCAACGGAGAGGAGAAGTTGGAACCTGCGGTGGCACGAATCTCTCCGCAATCTCGGTCAGAGTCCTATTCGGTCGATCTCGGAGAGGTTCAAGGCCAGAAGTATGTCAAGCGAGCTCTCGAAATTGCGGCAGCTGGATCACACAACCTCCTGATGGTGGGTCCACCGGGAACAGGGAAATCCATGTTGGCAAAGCGCATGCCTTCGATTCTTCCTGAGATGACGGAGCAGGAGGCAATGGAGACAACCCGAATTCACTCCATTGCAGGTCAACTGGAAGCAGGGTCGGGTCTACTCAGTAGCCGGCCTTTTCGGAGCCCTCATCACACGATCTCGAATGCAGGATTGCTGGGGGGAGGGAGTAATCCGGGACCCGGGGAAATCTCTCTGGCCCATAATGGAGTCTTGTTTCTGGATGAACTGCCCGAGTTTCGTCGTCAGACTTTGGAAGTTCTGCGTCAGCCGTTGGAAGATGGCATGGTGACAATCTCGCGGGCAGCAGGAACTCTGAGCTTCCCCAGCAAGGTGCTGCTGATTGGTTCTTTGAATCCATGTCCCTGCGGTTATTTTGGTGACCCTTCGCGGAACTGCTCCTGCTCGCTCCGTCAGGTGGAGAGGTATCGGCGCAAGATTTCTGGGCCCTTGCTCGACCGAATGGACCTTCATGTAGAAGTCCCCCTTGTTGAATTCAAGGACCTGTCATCAAGGGTGCCGGCAGAGCTCTCTTCCAGCGTGCGTCAGCGAGTTGGGGAGTGCCGAGAGCGTCAGCGAAGCCGTTTTGGTAAGGCGTCCGCAACGCGAGTTAATTCGGAGATGACCCCTGAGGAGGTGCGTCTGTCCTGTGAGATGGATTCGGAGTCCAGCGATCTGATGGAGCAGGCAATGAGTCGACTTGGTCTTTCAGCCCGGGGCTACGACCGGATCCTGAAGGTAGCCCGAACGGTGGCGGACTTGGCAGGCTCCCAAGGAGTCTTGCCCGAGCATTTTCTGGAAGCCATTCAGTTTCGGTCGATGGATCGCAACCTGATAGGTTAGGCATGCTGTTATGTGGGAACTTGGAGGGGGAGGGAGCGCCCGCTTGCCTCGTGCCCCTGTTCGGGGCTACGGTGCCCTATCGATTCTCCCGCTTATTCCTATCGGATGTCCTCGCTCAGCCTTTTAGCTGCGGTGCTCACTCAGGTGCCAGGCGCGGGGGCGGAGGAAAAGGCCTCCCTTCCGCGAGATGCCGAGGAGTCATTCACCCAACATTTTTTCAAGAGTCATTGCGTAAAATGTCATGGGGCCAAGAACGCAAAAGGAGGAATCCGTCTGGATCACCTCGATCAGCGTATTGCCCTTGGATTCGATTTTGAGACCTGGATGGCTGTTCATGAGCAAATACAAGCAGGTCAGATGCCGCCGGAGGATGAGGCGCAGCCAGATAACAACGACCGGATGAAAGTCTCGTTATGGATTGGTTCTGAACTCAAGAAGGCGCAGAGGTCTGATCGTGGGCGCTACCTGTCAGGGCAGTTCGCCTTTGGAAACCAGATAAGTCACGAGAAGATTTTCGGGGGTAAGGTAGGAGGGTGGTCGTTTTCTCCACCTCGCTTGTGGCGAATGAATCCTAACATCTACAACCGCACCAAACATCGGATCCTGAAACATCATTGGGAGGCGCTGGGGCGGGTGCGCCAGCCATTCGGGATGGATGCAAGGCCCGGATTCAATGATTACGCGGTCAACCTTCATGCAGACTCCGCAACGCTCGAGACCCTTCTGAGGAATGCGCGAACCATTGTCGATCATCAGTTGAGTCACGATGTCTCAGAGGCTTTTCGTACAGTCTTGGAAGCCGAGAGGCCGAATATGGACCAGATTGATGCAGCGATAAGGCATCAATTTGAGGCTCTGGTCTATCGTCTTCCGGAGCCGGTTGAGTTGAAGCGGTATCGAGAGTATATGCTGCGCTCTATCAATGAGGCGGGCGATGTGAAAGAAGGGATGGCTGTATGCCTGAAAGCGATCGCGCTGATGCCGGAGGCGGTCTACCGGATGGAATTGGGGCTGGGTGAGCGGGATGAGCACGGGCGGCGCCGGCTGTCGGGCAACGAGCTGGCATTCGCGATCAGTTTTGCTCTCACCGATGACCCTCCTGCTGGGGAGACTTGGTCAGCTAGTCGCGAGGGCAGGCTTCAGTCCAGAAGGGGTATCCAGGCGGAGGTTGAGCGCCTTCTTCATGATGACGCAATCGCCAAGCCGAAGATTCTGCGATTTTTCCGGGAGTTCTTTGGCTACCACCGCGCGCCGGATATTTTCAAGGACGCCAAGCGCTTCCACAATTATGACTGGGGTAAGGTGCCCTATCAGCTGGTACATGAGGCCGATCTCCTAGTGCTGCATATTGTGAATCGAGATAAGGATGTGTTGCGTGAGCTGCTGACTACGAGAAAGTTCTTTGTCGGGCACTTCGGCCCGGAGAAAGAGCCAGAAGAGTTGGAGGAACGCCTCGTAGCGTTGCGCCTGCTTTACGACTACTGGAAGGATAAGCCTTGGAAGGAGCTGAAGTACGAACTTGAGCCTGAAGTTCGTGCGGACATTGAGGACCTACATCCCTATTTCCGAACCCAGCCGGCAAAACACAGAATGAGCGGCGGTTTAATCAAGGACTACATGGAATACTTGCCCGTATGTTACCGAAGTGGGATTCGCCCGATGCTGGCACAATTTACGCTTATGGAGGGCGAGCGTGAACGTAATCTGACCTCTGCGCATGACCAGCGTTTCTTCCTGAGTGCCTATAACCTGAAAATCGATCAATTCGACTGCCCGACCGAGCAACCGTTCGAACTCAATCCCAAGGAGCGAGTCGGACTCCTCACTCATCCTGCCTGGCTTATCGCACATTCAAAAAATACCGAGACTAACCCGATTACTCGCGGCAAATGGATCCGTGAGAGGCTTCTTGCAGGTCACGTTCCGGATGTTCCGATTACCNTAAATGCGGTGGTCCCTGAAGATCCGCACAAGACCCTGAGGGAGCGTTTTGAGCCGACNCGCCAAGCCGAGTGCTGGCGCTGCCACAAGNAGATGAATCCGCTGGGGATGACATTCGAGTCTTATGATGACTTTGGACGGTTTCGGACTAGAGATAAGGTCAGCGGAAANCTTATAGACGCAAGTGGCCNCCTCGATTCGACTGGCGATTCGGAGTTGGATGGGGAAGTTGGAAATGCGATCGAACTTGTGGATCGGCTCGGTAAGTCCCACCGGGTTCGTCAGTCCTTTGTGCGACACGCCTTTCGCTATTGGATGGGTCGCAACGAGATGCTTAGTGATGCGCCAACCTTGATGGCGGCCGATAANGCTTATCTAAAGAGTGGAGGTAGCTTCCATGCTCTCTTGATTTCACTTTTGAGCTCTGATTCCTTTGTTTTCAGAAAGCAGGTTGAAGAATGAAATCACCGGGTAGATCGAGACGCAATTTCATCAAGGGGATTTCTCTGGGCGGTGGAGGCGCGTTGTTGGCGCCGCTGATGCGTCAACTTTCAGCAGAGGCCGCTGGGGAAGTGGATGTATTTCCACAACGGTTTGTGTTTCTCGTGAAATCGAGCGGGCTAACCCCTGCTGCGATTACTCCAAGGNCCCTGCTCAAAAAAAGAGTGGGTTCAGGCTCTTATTTCCGGGCCGCATTGAAGGATCACTCGTTGCCGAAATCACTTAAAGCGCTCGAGTCGTTCAAGGATCAGGTTGGAATCGTGCAGGGTTTTTCCGGTAAAATGTGTCTGGCCGGGCATACTTCCTATTTTGGAGCGATGGGAGTCCACTCTTCTCCAAGTGAGACATCTAGCGGTAATCCATTGCGAGCTACAATCGATACCCGTCTCTCGTCGAGATCCCCGAGTCCATTCGGGCATATCGGGCTGGCGTTGCGCGGACGNGCGGTCGGTGGCGCGGGGGACCTCATCCCGGAAGGGACCATTTATCCGGGGATTTCGGCGCTGGCTGCAGGAAGGGAGCTCCCCTTCCAGGCAAGCCCGGATCAGGCCTACGACCAGTTATTTGGTTCTGCTACGGGCTCGGCTCAGGGTCGTAAGCGCTATGCCCTAGAATCTGGTATGCTTGATTTTCTATCCGAAGATATCAGGCGCTTGCGGAGGGAGGTCCCAGCTACGGAGCAGGACAAACTTAATCATTATCTGACCGGCTTTGAGGAGCTGCAGGAGAGGCGGACTAAGCTCGCGGCGATGAGAGATACCATCAGGAAATCAGCGCCAGAGTTAACAGACAGGTATGAATCAGATCTTGGTATAGANCGGCTTGAGTCGCACTTCGCGCTGGCTGCTTCATGTCTTATTACCGGCCTGAGTCATGGCCTAACCATCCGGCTGGACAACCTTGAGCATGTTTATACTGGTCTGGGTTTGACCGAACAAAACGTTCACGCCATTGGTCATGGCNCTGGTTCTAATGGAAAGACCTCCGAGGAATGTCGCGATGTTATCCGCTCTTACCACATCAAGCTGATGGCTGGTCTAGCAGGAAAGTTGCGTAGTATCCCNGAGGGAGACGGAACCATGCTCGATAATACGATGATCGTCTACATGAGTGATGCAGGTGAGGCGCACCATGGGTCGCTGCACGAGTGGCCGTTTTTGATAGTTGGGGGGTGCGGTGGGCGTTTGGCGATTCCGGGCCACTATCTCCGGGTTCCGGGCTATGGGCAGCCCGGTCACCACACAATCGGAAACCTCTATACTTCAATTCTCAATGCCTACGGTGATTCNGTNGCACATTTCGGAGATCCAGATTTTGCGCTGGAGCGTGAGGGAATCCCGCAGCATGGCGCGGTAGACTTCCTGATGTCCTGACCTNGNTTAGGGCTTTATACAAGAGGGCGCGNGAGCTCAGCNCCAGTCAGAGAGCGAACCTTGGCTCTGATCCGTAAATTCNCAGAAGGTGTCGCCGGCCGGTGATCNGAGGAGGGGCTAGGAGGCNTTCATCTTCTGGGCNAGATACTGCTCCAAGCCAATCAANCCAATGAGGTCGAATTGTGACTCTGCCCAGTCAATNCTCTCTTCAGACTCAACNACCATNCTCTCCATCAGGTCGCGGCTNCCCGCNTCTTTTTTCTCGATNGCNAGAGAAACNGCCTCGTTGTANGTNGCNACTCCCTGTTTNTCGAGTGCGTAGCTGTTCTCGATGTGTTCNCGNGGNGTNGCNCCNACCTTGATCTCATTGTAGCGCGAGATCTCGGGGGTTCCCCCCAGATAGAGAACCCTGTCGATGACTTCTTCAGCGTGNTTCATTTCNTCAATCGACTCNTCGTAGAAGTGNTTGGCNANNGCCTCNAGNCCCCAGTCCTTNCACATNTTNGANCTGATGAAGTANAGGTTAATNGCNGTNAGNTCNATTGTGAGTCCTGCGTTGAGGGCATCGATTACGTCTTGGTCTCCTTGCATNTGTATGATGGTTTTCAAGGNGACGATAGNTGCTCCTTGANCAAGNCCAAGGGATAAT
>PBTP01000115.1 GCA_002729275.1 Roseibacillus sp.
TATCCCTACGGCTGTGTGGAGCAGACTACTTCAAGCACAATTCCCTGGATAGCGGCCCTGAACCTGCAGAAAAAGACCCTCGCTTTTCGGGGTAAGAAGGAGGGTGAAATCCGCCAGAGTATTCAGGCAGGTGTCAATCGGCTCCTCTCCATGCAGTGTGATGATGGAGGGCTTGCTTACTGGCCGGGTGGCAAAAGCTCAGAAACATGGGGGTCAGCTTATGGGGGCATGGCTCTTCTCCTCTGCCGCGAGGCAGGAGCGACCGTCCCCGAGAGCGCCTTGGAAGGACTCCGCCGCTACCTCACCACTACATTACGGGGCATTGTAAGTTCCAAGGACTGGAGGGAGATCGAAACGGCCTGCCGAAGCTGCTACACCCTCGCGCTCGGGGGCTCTCCCCAGGTCGCCTACCAGAACAAATTGCTAGAGACCCCCGAGCTCCTCACCCCCACCTGCCTGAGCTTCCTCTCTCTCGCAGTTACAAAATCCGGTGGGGACGACGCCATGTCCCGTGCCCGGGACATTCTCTCCCTCGAGGTGGCACAACCGGACACCGGGAACTATTTCATGAGCTATCGCCCGGCAGAGGCAGAGAGACTTCTCGCTCTCCTCAATATCGACCCGGAATCCCCGGAGTGTAGCCGATCTCTTGACAAAATCATGGCCTCACGTGGAAAGCGATCCGGCCACTGGAGAACGACGTGGGGCAACGCCTGGACCGTCTTTGCCCTCGGAGAATATGCCCGTCTCGCTGAAACATCGACAGCGCCCCCGGTGATCACCTTCGAGACCGACGAAGGCATCCAGCGTATCACCCTTGGCAATCAGAATCCCACCAAGCTCATTCGGATCCCACTCCGTCAGGGACTAGTGGCCAGAGCCGCAACTTCGGCCGGGGGATTTGCCCGCATCAAGCTCTCCTCTAAACCGAATCTGGCCCCACAGAAGCCAGTGTCCTCCAATGGCCTGCAGATCGCTCGTAGTTACTTTCGGATTCTGCCCAGCGGAAAGCGGGAAGCGCTCGGCCAGCCGAAAACGGGAGACCTCGTCGAGGTGCAGCTTGAGGTCTCGATGCCCAGGGACGGCACTCGTTACCTTGTCGTGGATGATCCCCTGCCCTCCATCTTTGAGGCCGTGAATACTGATTTCACCAGTCAAGCCGGGCGACTGAAGAGCAAGAAGGACTGGAGCGTCTCGCATCAGGAATTCCGAGACGATCGAGTTCTCTTCTTTATGAACTATCTCCCCCGCTCGGGAAGCTACACCCTTTCCTACCAGGCCCGNGTCACGTCGGCAGGCTCNGCACTCGCGCCCCCCGCCAAAGTCGAGGCGATGTATGAGCCAGAGTTCTTTGCCCTCTCGGCGAGCCGNAGGTTCGTCACTCCCAACCCCCTCAAAACTGCCAACCNCTAGTGCGGAGGAACCACGATCATGCCTGACCTCCAGAGATGGATCAGCCGGCTCTTGCCAGCCGGCAAGCGGCGGCACCTCCTTGCTGTTCCTGTTCTCGCAGTGGTGGGATGGAGCATCCTGCCTTTCGCCTTCCAGCTGCCCGCGCAACTAAGTTCCGCGCCCTCACAGTCCATAGTCATCACGGATCGCAACGGTCTCGTTCTGGAGAACATGGCACGCCCGGACTACTTTCGCCACGAACCCGTTTCCCTCGCTGATGTCCCTCCAGCCCTCATTGAGGCTACCCTGGTTGCTGAGGACAAACGCTTCTTCAATCACGGCGGCCTCGACTACCTCGCGATCGCACGGGCCACCAAGGACCTTCTTCTGGAGGGGCGCATCATCTCGGGTGCCTCAACAATCACCCAGCAACTGGTGAAAATTTCCTCCCCTCCGGGAAAGCGAAACCTTCTCACCAAAATCCGGGAAGCCCTCATCGCCAGGCACCTCGAGTATCGCTGGTCCAAGGAGGAGATCCTCACCGCCTACCTGAACCGACTGGACTACGGAAATCACCGCCAGGGATGCAGGGAAGCCGCAAGGTTCTATTTTGGCAAAGCCCTCAGCGACCTTTCCCTTGGGGAGTGCAGCCTTCTCGCCGGGCTCCCCCAGTCGCCGACCCTGCACAACCCTCTTCGCAATCCACAATCGGCCCTGCAACGACGAGGCTGGATCCTGAAGCGGCTTAAGGAGGAGCGGGATTACGACCCCGACAGAATTCGCGTGGCCGAGGATGAGCCCCTCTATCTCGATCTGATCTCTCCGGATCAGCTTGCCCCCCACCTCGTATCCTCGCTGCGGTCCCGCCAATCCTCCGTGCGCACCACCCTTGAGGCTCCGCTGCAGAAAAAGGTCCAGGCTATCGTCAAGGAGGAGCGAAGACGCCTCAGGCATTCGAACGCCCAACATGCAGCGGTCGTCGTCATTGAAAATTCCTCGGGCGAAGTCCTCTCCCTGATCGGTTCTGGAGATTTTCACGACCAGAGGGCAGGGCAGATCGACGGCACCCGCTCACCCCGCTCCNCAGGGTCGACCTTGAAACCCTTTNCCTACCTCCTCGCTCTCGAGAAGAAGGAATTATTCCCGGGGAGCATCATCGCCGACATTTCCACGCCGTATCGGACCGAAGAAGGGCTCGATCTACCGGTCAACTACGACCGGAAATTTCATGGTCCGGTAACCATCAGGCATGCTCTCGCCAATTCTCTCAACGTCGCTGCGATGCGNACCCTCAATGCNATTGGAGGACCNGNCCCGCTNCACNCNTTACTTGGCCGAGTTGGCATAGAGACTCTCGACCAACCGGCTATATCCTATGGGCTGGGCCTCACAATCGGAAACGCAGAGGTCTCTCTTCTTGAGCTGACGAATGCCTACGCGGCCCTTGCCCGACTGGGCACCTTCAAGCCTGCCCGCCTGACCCTTGACCATGAACGATCCGCTCCGGAGTCCCGAATTGAACAGATTGCTGAACCTGCGAGTTGTTACCTGATCTCAGACATTCTGAGCGATAATACNGCTCGCTCGGCGGCCTTTGGACCTANCTCNCCNCTGCGCCTCCCCTTCAAGGCAGCGGTCAAGACCGGAACCTCTTCCGACTTCCGGGACAACTGGTGCATCGGATTTACGAATGATTTCACGGTTGGAGTCTGGGTAGGGAACTTTGATAACAGCCCNATGCGCGGGNTCTCCGGNGTGAGCGGCGCCGGACCCATTTTCAACCGAACCATGCTTGCCCTGCACGANAACCNTCCTCCCAGTTGGCTGCCGCGCCCCGACGGGCTGACCGAGATCACCATCGATACTCGCACTGGGCATCGCTTTCTTTCTCGTCCTCATGACGGGCACCCCTTCACCGCTCCCGAACTCTGCCTCTCTGACAAGCTTCCTCGTCCGGTCCAACCCGCCGACTACGACAACCAGAGCCGCGCACTCATTGATGAACGGTATCTTGAATGGTTCTCCAGTGCTGACAATCACCGACAGGACAACCTCGCTATTACCCCACGACGCCCGGAGAACCTGACTCCACGTATCATCTCACCTATGGAGACTGCGACCTACCTCCTTGACCCGGAGCTTCCGAGCGGCGGCCGGTTCCTGTCCCTCCTCAGCAATCTTCCGACGGACGGGACTTGGTCCAGCCCCACCCTGCAAATCGAAGGGACGACCGCCCACCTGACACCCGGTCATCATCGGATCATTCTCACTGACGTGAAGACGGGATACGAGGTTTCGCAGTCTATCGTGGTGGAGAGCCTCTGAGCGCGAATTCTCAAATTCGCAGCTTGGCAATGAATAGAGATCTGGTTCTCTTCCAAGGGAAAGCTGGAATCTCAATCAGCACCCTACCACTCCCGCACCATGCTTACTAATTTCCCAATTAAATTTTTATGCGTCCTGACAGCGCTATTAACTGCCTGCAGTAGCACAACCAGCCACCCGACCATTCAGCAAAAATATTCTCGGAAAATAGCCCAGCTCCAACCAGGAATGTCTCCCCTAGAAGTCCGGGGCCTTCTACCAGTCCGGAAACAGGGAGCTTCCTCGGGGAACAGAGAAACTTACGTCCTGAGAGACACCGCCGGTCTTCATCAAACCTTTCAGGAAAAGACCCCTAGCGTCTTTGGCATCCGGGCAGAGGAGCTTCCCGAAATGAGACAGATGTCATTTTACTTCCAAAATGGAAAGCTCACTCACTGGGACAGGTAATTATTGAGATTCCCCCCCATCCCCCCAATCCAAGTATGAAAACATTCTCCCTTCTAATCCCATCGTTCCTTCTCTGCCTCGGTCTTACCCTGACTGGATGTGGCTTCAAGCCGATGGATCACGAGCACAATCTCAAACTCGAGCAGGTAAAGACCGGCATGAGCGTAAAGGAGGTCAAAACGATCTTTCCTTCGATGAAATTCTCTGGAGGCGATGCCTCACAGGAGGTCTACACCTTCAGCGAAACCGACTACCGGGCGATTTCTTCAGTGGGAATCGTCAGCCGGACCGTGACCTTTATCTTTAAAGGTGGGCGTCTGATCAAGTGGGCTGCAGACCAAGGCCGCTCCATGTGACCAACTCCCTGGCGAACTCACGCTTGCAGGAGAATTTGAATGCCCGCCTCCACCACCTCAAAGCTGATCCTAATCGGGGGGCTCTACCTCTCTCAGGGAATTCCCAACGGCTTCTTCCGGCATACCGTCCCGGTAGTCTTCCGGGAAAGCGGAATCCCTCTGGAGAAAATCGCCCTTTTTCTTCCAGCCCTCTACATCCCCTGGATGTTGAAATTCATCTGGTCNATTTTCNTCGAGAAATTCCACCGGGAAAATTACGGGAAATATCGCTCTTGGATTNTTCCNTTACAGGTTCTNACCGCAGGAGTGATGGTGGCTCTCTCGAACTGGCAGCTGGGGAGCTCGGTCGCACTTTTTGTTCTCGCTGTGGCGCTGATCAACATCTTCAGCTCGATTCAGGATGTCGCAACAGACGGGCAGGCAGTTCAGCTTCTCGAAAGAGGTGAGCGAGGCCTGGGTAATGCCATTCAGGTGGGGGCATTCGCGATTGGATATATTATCGGCGGCGGCCTGATCCTGATGCTGGTGAACTCGTTGGGATGGAACGTCCTGCTGGTGGCGATGGCTATCGTTACTCTGCTTTCCACGATTCCAGTTCTTCAATCCAGAAGCCTCCAGCCTGATCAAAATTCCAAGGAGGTTTCCGGAGGGATTCTTGTATTTCTGAAACAACCCATGATCCTGAGGATTCTCCTCATGATCGCAGCCTTCCGGATGATCGAAGGCTTCATCCGCTCACTGCTTCCCGTTATGTTCAAAGACTGGGGCATGAGCTTGGCGGAAATCGGACTCCTCCTTGGAGTCTTCGCCCCTGTTTCCCTTCTGGCTGGGGCCTTGGCTGCAGGCCTTCTGGTAAATCGAATCGGAAGGCTCCGAGCTCTTCTCTGGTTTGGCGGCCTTCAGGCTCTCTCAGCAGGGGGATACCTCTTCCTCGCCAGTCAAGATGGCCCTATATCATTGTCTTTTGTGCTGCCGGCGGTTCTCGTTGACCATTTCGTCTCTGGAATGATCACCGTCGCTCTGTTTTCACTGATGATGGATTGGAGCCGCCGGAAGCATGGAGGCACCGACTACACCTGTATGGATTGCATTGGTGTGTTCGCCATGATGCTTGGAACCACTGTGAGTTATCTCCTGGCAGCCTACGGGGGCTACTGGTTGGCTTTCGCAGCTGCCATTCCGCTGGTTTTCTTCTCGCTCTTCGTGGTCCAACGCCTCTATTCGAAAATTCTGCAGCACCCACACTGGCAGAAGCTGCAAACAGAGTAAGGCGGCTTGCATCCCCCCGACCAGGCATCAGCGGAAAGAGGATATGGCGGACAGGGTGGGATTCGAACCCACGGTACTGTTTCCAGTACACACGCTTTCCAGGCGAGCCCGTTCGACCACTCCGGCACCTGTCCTGATGTGCAATCGTAATTGCGAGCGGGAGGCGGACCCTACTGAGCGAAAGCCCTGTTGACAACGGGAATAATCAGGCGGACTCCCCCTAAAAGGAACCCGTTACCCCAATGTGGGCTCTCGAACCATCACCGCCACCCAGCGGAGCACCAAGATCAGCCCGTAGTTTGAAGTATTTGCCGAGTTGTAGCCGGAGACCCGCCCCCACGCTGGTGAGAGCTTCCCTCTCGCCGGCCCCGCCCAGCACTGGCTCATCCCGCCATCCAGCACCGTGGTCAAGAAACCCGAGAAACTGCAGCTCCCAGCCAACCGGAAGGCTCATCGCAGGAGCTCGAAGCTCCGCTGAGAGCAGGTAGCCTCGATCCGACAGATACTCCCGCTCCCCAAATCCGCGCACTGAGGCGTGCCCCCCCATCGCAAGCTGTTCCGTGGGGAGAAGAGCACCTGTTCCCAATTGGAATTGTCCCCGTGTCCGCAGGGCCCACGACCCGGGGAGTCGCCGGGTCCAGGCTGCCTGGGCTCGCGCGTAAAGATAACTCGCCTCGGCCCCAGGACGAAATTGGCGGAACTTCTCATCAGAATTTCTTGCGGAGAGCTGACCGGGGCTCCCAACAACTGCAGCGCTCAGTGCGAGGCCTCCTCTTTGTCCGAATTGCCGACTCGCCCGGTAGTCTGCCCGGAATTGAACCACCTCAACCCCGGCATCCGATCCCCCAAGGATTCCTCCGTAGACCAGAAAATTATCAGAGGACTTGAACTCGATCCCAATGCTGGCCTCCTGACGAAAGTCCTCCCAGCGGTTGAACTGAAATCCGTAGGACGCCCCAAGTTGCCAGCTGGACCCTGAGGACTCCACGAGAATTCCAGCAAGGTATCCTTCCGTGGAAATATCCGCTAAGCTTCCGTTGAGGCGCAGGAATTGATGCCGGGAGTGAAAGGGTATTTCCAGACTAAGGGCATGCGCGCTGAGTTCTTCCGGGGACTCAGCAGAGGTAAACTGGTAGCTCAGGAGCGCGTCATGACCGAAGGCATCGCCCAAGTTAAAGCCGGTGAGAAACCGGTGTTCCCCGGAAACCTCGGCTCCGCTATTCTCATAACCGCCGTAGACCCGCCAGGGCCTCCGTTCACTGAGGGCAAAGACAAGGTCCGCTTCCCCCTCATCCTGTCCGGGCGCCGCATAAAGGGCCACCGGTCGAAAAGGATTGCGATTGAGCCAGTCGAGGTGCCGCTGCAACTCACTGGAAAGAAGGATCTCTCCACGCTGGAGATGGATGGCCCCGGAGAGGAGTTCATCGTTAAAAATGCCCCCTGTTTGCATTCCTACTGACCCCACCAGACCGTCAACC
>PBTP01000116.1 GCA_002729275.1 Roseibacillus sp.
CCCGGTGGCAGAGAAGGAGGGGCGGATCATCCTGCGGGAGGCGATCGAGAAATTCGATCTAGATTACGCGGGAGCAATACACCGCACCGGATCTCTCGAGATTGGAGAATGTGCTGTCATGGTAGTAGTTTCTGCTCCACATCGCAGATAGACATTTGATGCCTGCCGCTTTGTCATCGATGAAATCAAACGGCGTCTCCCTATTTGGAAGAAGGAATTTTACACGGATGGATCCAGCGAGTGGGTGGGATGTGAAGGCTGCAGGGGGAAGCAGCACTGACCTTGCAGTCTCACCACGATCAACTAGGTTGAGATGGTGCGCCGGCTCTATTTAATCCTCACCCTCTGCCTATCCGCACAGGGCTCAGCTCTTTCCGCACCAGTGCCGGATCTCGAGGTTCTATTTCTCGATGCCTCCATGTGGGATAAGCCAGTCGGAGAGGTACTCAGCGACCGCAAACCCCTTGGATTTCACTGGCTTTCAAAGGAGCGTAACGATGCACGAAGCACCCGGCGTGGCCTGAGGCTTTGGAATCTGCCGGTCGGTGAGACAATTCTAAGAAGCCGGGAGAGCAAACTGCACTCCTTCGATATCTCTATCTATAATCGGGGCGATAATGGGGAAATGGAGGAGGAGAGCTTCAAGGACCTGACCGAGAAATGGCACGGGCTACTCGTGGAGAAGACCAGCCTGGAGGGAGAAAAAATGAGCCGGGCCCAGAAAGGTAGTGTTGTCTCGGCGGATCGCTGGGTTTGGAAATGTCCTGGGGCTTTTCTTGTTCTCACCTCCAGTAAATCCAGAGCCTCCAGAGGTTACACCCCTGAATTTCTGAAGCTCAGTCTTGTCTCCGTGAAATACGGCAAGGAAATCTATGAACAAAGATCTGGCCTCACCAAGAGCATGGCGAGAAGAAGGGACCTTATCGCTAATCGGGTAAGCTCATCCAACGGCGATGTTTATGTGCAGGGTGTTCCCATGGTGGACCAGGGCCGCAAGGGGTATTGCGCGGTGGCCAGTGCAGAACGCGTCTTCCGATATTACGGACTGCCAGTGGATCAGCATGCCATGGCCCAGATTGCCGAGAGTAGTGCCCAGGGAGGAACGAACCCGGCCAACATGATTGCGGCCCTTAAGAAGGTCGCTGGCCGGACAAAAACCCGGCTCCTTGTCCATTATGAACTCGAGGACCGTAAAATCAGATCCGAGATGAAGGCCTACAACCGGTTGATCAGGAAAAACAAGGAGGGAAAAGAATTTCGCGAAGGCGCTACAATTCCTTACCAGTATTTCCTTTCAAATTGCCACGGGCCGACCCTGCGTGAGGTCCGCGCCAAGGGCACCACCTTCGATCGCTTTCGGAAACAGATCAGGGACAACATAGAAACAGGAACACCTCTTCTTTGGGCCCTGCAGGTTGGCGTGTTCCCAGAGCGGGGAATTCCCCAGCAGGGTGGAGGGCACATGAGGTTGGTTATTGGATACAATTCGAAAACCGATGAGCTCATTTATACCGACTCATGGGGACCGGGTCATGAATTCAAGCGTATGAGCGCGGCCAATGCTTACACCGCCACAATGCACCTCATTACTCTTAAGCCCTCTCAGTAGAGGTGGACAAAAAGGCTCCGGAATCGGAAAGAAGTGCACTTGGTTGTCTCTTCTCTGGCACTTGGACGCTGCTTTCTCTTCCGCTCTGGATCGGTGCTATTGCACTCCTTGCGGTCTCCACGATGTGGACCTCCAGGCTTTTCGGCATTGCACTAATTTGTCTTCTCCCGATACCCCTGAATCTCCTGCACTGGCGAAAAACCAGCCGGAAAATCATTACGGCCTTCCTCCTTATCGCTGGTTCATCTGCGCTCCTTCTCTGCAATCAGCAGGCACAGAAAGCGCCCGGTAAACAAGGCGACTCTGCCCGCCTTGTTTACCATAAGAATTCCTCTGCCCCCTTTCGAGTATCGAACCTTGTTGCAGAAGTTGATCAGCTCGCCCTGCGCTCTTACTTAATGGCTATCACCAATCCAGATCTGAGCTGGCAACGTGCCTCCGAGCTTCGCGAGGTAACAAAAGATCTCTACCGAGACCTCTCACGCGATCCCGAGCTCTCTTCTCTCCCTTCCCTGCTGGGACCTAGTTACAGGGACATGCTTGGGTTCGAGTCCACTGCTGGAGCCCTGTTTAGTTATATCCCCAGTACATCCAGTCCGGGTGAATCAGGAAAAAAGGTCGCGATTGTCCTTCTCCATGGCAGCCTTGGAAACTTTCAGGGCTCGTGGTTGCTCTGGAAGAAGCTCGCAGAATCCACTGGTGTGGCAATCGTTGCTCCAACCTTTGCTACAGGGCAGTGGAGCCAGGAGGGAGGGCGAGCAGCCATTGCAGAAGCCCGGGAATTTTGTATTCAACACCGCGCCATCGACGAAAANAGGCTCGTTCTCGCTGGTATTTCNGANGCCGGGATTGGNGTNCTTCGTGAAGCAGCAGCGGCACCCCAAGNATGGGATAAACTTCTCCTTATNTCTCCAGTCATTGAACAGGAGATTATTAACTCCAAGCCATTCATCNATGGCTGGCGTAACCGAGAGGCNATGATCATTACCAGCGAACGGNACNCCTTAGGCCCCGGGCNATCCATTCGCGANGCGCAGGCAAGCATGGAATCCNTGGGAATACGGCTTANCACTCATTATCTTCCATCCNGTGAACCCTTTCTNTTCCTCTCAGATTGGACTTCGTTCCAGAAGCTGATTCAGCCCTGGTTAGCGAAGCCGTAACGTGCAGGCCTTGCTCGATTNTNCTGGGTGATGGAAAGGCTGNCGGCNCATANCCTNCAGCCAANNCCTGCACGGCNCNCTCATGCGACAGCCCTNCCACTGAGGTCATCGCCGAGAATATCTTNAGGCCAGNATCTCCTTNATCACGTGCCCGTGGACATCCGTGAGCCTGCGGTCAATACTGTTGTGTCGGACACTCAGNCTCTCGTGGTTAATTCCNAGCTGGTGCAGCATGGTCGCATAGACATCGTAGACCTGCGTGGGATTGNTTCGGTCCAGCGGCTTGTAGCCCCACTGGTCGCTTTCCCCNTGGGTCACTCCCCCCTTGATTCCTCCCCCGGCAAACCAGTTGGTNAACACGAATGGATTNTGATCACGACCTTTCTGTCCTTGCGTGCTTGGCATGCGTCCAAACTCGGTCGTCCAGTGGATGATCGTGTCCTCNAGCAGACCACGCTGCTTCAAATCCTGGATCAGGCCTGCCGCTCCACGNGCCATTCCAAGAGCAAGGGAAGGNTGATCGCGNGTCATGTCCTCATGACTATCCCAGTTCCGGCGCGGAAAACTATTGTCATTACCACTCCAGATCTGGACATAGCGAACNCCTCTTTCAATNAGCCTGCGCGCTATCAGGCANTTCCGTCCGAAATATTCGGTTTCTTCCGCAGGATTGATCTCCTTGGGATATTTCGTCTTTGGGTTATCTAANCCGTACATCTTCAAGATGTGCTTCGGNTCCTTNGAAATATCCAATGCCCTCGTTGCCGAGAGTTGCAGGCGGGCAGCTAATTCGTAGCTNCGTATGCGCGCNTCAAGGCGTGGNTCCCCNGGACGGCTTTNACTNTGGCGCTTATTCANCTCNTTGATCAGGTCAATCCCTTCCCGGTGACTGGCCTCCGAAACNTAGTCGGCATGCGGNTGAAGATCCTCGATAGGATTCTCGCGTTGAGGAAAGATAGTNGTGCCTTGAGTATGGGTAGGCAGGAAAGCCGAACCCCAGTTCTTGGGCCCATTGGANGCAAANCCCCGATGATCGGGCAACACCACAANGGTGGGCAGGTTTTCATTNTCAGAACCCAGNCCATAACTCACCCAGGAGCCCGCTCCNGGGAAACCGGGTAATTGAAATCCAGTGGCCTGCAAGTAGGTGGCCTGACTNTGAACTCCGGTCTTGCCCACCAGATTNTGAACAAAAGAGATGTCGTCGGCCACTTCACCCAGCGGAGCCACGATNTCACTCATCAGCTTCCCAGANGNCCCGTAAGNNTTGAACTNAAATGGTGACTTCATCCACGGGCCAAGCCCGTTTTGAAAGGCTTCCACNTGCTCNCCAAAATCCGANTTCTGACCATGCCTTTTTACCAGCTCNGGCTTGAAATCAAACATGTCGAGNTGGCTTGCAGCCCCGGCCATGAATAGCTGAATAACNCGTTTTGCCCGGGGGGGGTGGTNCAGCACCGAACTGGTTGCCGCGGACAAGGGNTCCNTNGCAAGCATGGANGCGAGNGCCANCCCNCCAAAGCTGGACTGCTTGAGAAAATCTCTGCGGGATTCCTTGTGAGTCATGTCAATCNAGATAGGTAAACTCAGAAAGGTTAAACAAGGCACGGCAAAGGTTTTGCANGCCATGTTTNCGNGCATATCCCANCAGNAAATCNGTCTCCTCTTTTGCCGGAACTCTACCCGTGACCAGAANATGCCCCCNCTTAACCTGCTTGGCCAAATCTGNCCCCTCCTTTTCGAGCCGGGCGGCAAAGTGGCGAGCCATCACCACGCTGAACTTGTTATTTAACAGGCTGAGAGCCTGCAAGGCGGTCAGCGTCTCGTTACGCTTGGGTGTACTCTGGGAAGAGTCCGCACAATCCAAAGTCGTCATGAAGGGATTAGGTTGCGAGCGCACAATGAAACGGTAGATAGAGCGCCGGTGGCTTTTGGAGTCCTCCGGATTGAACTTATGGTATTCGTAGTGAGGCGAGTGGGCGGTTTTCTCCAAAGCGAAGAGATAATACCCCGGTCCGCCCATCTCGAGATTGAGCTTCCCACTGACCGAAAGAATCGCGTCCCGGATTTCTTCTGCGGAGAGCTTTCTGCGATTCATCCGCCAAAGCAGGCGGTTCCCTGAATCTGACTGGGCGAACTTTTCGTTCTCTGCTGAGGACTGCTGGTAGGCGGCACTCATCACGAGCAGCTTGGTCAATTTCTTGAACGATCCTCCCTGATCACGGAAACGCAAGGCCAGCCAATCAAGCAACTCGGGGTGGCTGGGGTCCTGGCCAAGCTCACCGAAATCATTGGGAGAGGCAACCAGCCCCTCCCCAAAGTGCCATTGCCAGACTCGATTAACGATAACCCTCCAAGTCAGGGGGTGATCCTCACGAACCAACCACTGTGCGAGGGCGGCCCGGCGATCGGATTCACCATGATCCGCGGGCAGATTGAATTGCCATGGCTCTTTCTTGAAGATGGGCAGGGTGCCGGGGCGGACTTCCTCCCGGGGCTGGGTCACCTCGCCCCGATGGAGAAATCGGATCATACGCGGCTTACCGTTGGTTGGCTTGAACTGCCCCTCTCCCTTGAAATGAGTAGACGCCGCATAAACCAATTTACCTCTGGGTAGTCCTTTTACGACCTCACCCTTCTCCTGAATTTCCTCGTCAATCTTCTCCAGACGCTTTTTTCTATCCGCAGTATGAAGTCTTAGGAGCAGGTCCTCTTTCTTCTTCTCAAGCTCGGCAAGGCGGACCACGGACTCCTTATCCTCCTCCGTCGCCCAGATGCCATCAGTCAGGTTGGATTTTCGCCACCGGATCGGAGCCTCCACGGAGTCTAAGGAGGACACCTTGCCCTTAAGAGCGCGATTCCCTCCTGCGCCGTCCCGGACTTCAACCTCAGCCAAGGCAAAATTGTAGTCATTGGCAGCCCGTCTCGCCAGCTTCGTGGCGCGCACACGCAGGAACCGCGCGGAAGATTCCGTTTGATAGCCGAGGGGCATGAGCCCGGGATTAGGAAAGTCACTGTTGGACTGGTCCACAAGAACCTGCGAACGAGAGAAGTCCTCGCGGTTGGAGGCAATAATCTGGAAGCGAACTGGGAAGCCAAAGCCCGCACCAATATTATTGAAGCTGTCATGACAGGCATGCAGCACGATCTTTTTGATATCTACCCGTTCACCGAGGTCGATCTGCACCCACTTCACCTGGTTCGAGGATGACTCCACCTTACTGTGGTAACCAAACTCGGGACGTTTATTGGAGAGGTTTGATTTCTTCTTCAACGCCTCGATGGCGGATCGAAGTTCGCTCAACTCCTCTCCCCCTTCTTTCTTAATTGCTTCCTCAATTCCGTTTTTTTCAGCACGCAGAGCAACAAGCTCCCCTGTCAGCTGGGATCGGCGTTTTTCTATCTGAGGGTCACTCCCATAGTTACGCTCGGCCTTATCCACTGCCGCAAATACCGACTGCAGGCTATAGTAGTGTTCCTGCGTATAGGGGTCTCCCTTGTGAGCATGACAACGGGCACACTGGATGGTCACGGCGCAGAAGGTATTGAAGACATTGGTAACCATGTCGTCCCGGTCCAGATTACGAGCCACCTTCCCGTCTATCTTCGATTCAGGAACCTCGGCATGTCCAATGAAGTCCCACGGACCAGCCGCCAGAAAACCTAAACCGAGAATACCATCCGGCGTATTTGGATACAGCCGATCACCGGCTACCTGCTCCTGGATGAACCGGGCATACTGCTTGTCCTCGTTAAAGGAGCGAATGACGTAATCCCGGTAAGGCCACGCGTTTGGCCGTAACTTGTCTTTGTCGTATCCACACGTGTCCGCATATTTGGCCACGTCCAGCCAGTGTCGAGCGAATCGTTCGCCATAGCGAGGAGAGGCCAGAAGCCGGTCGACCAGGGCTTCATAGCTTCTATCTGGATTCTTCTTGTAAGCTTCCAGAAACTTTTCTGCTTCCCTCGGGGTCGGCGGCAAGCCCGTCAAGTCGTGGGTCAATCGACGAAGGAGCGAAAGCGGCGTACCTTTTTGCGAGGGCCGCAGACCGTTAGCTTTCAGTTTGGCCAGGATGAACCGGTCGACTTCGTTCTGGACCCACTCCTGTTCTTCCGGCACCTCGGACGCAACCAGCGGTTTTCGGGACCACCATTGCTCTCCCTCCGGACTGCCGAAGCTCACTGACCCCAAAAGAAGCCAAAGAGGTAGCAGTAGAGGCTCTTTCAACCAGATCATCACCAGCCAGATTAGTACCATAAATCCCATTTCCTGCCAGCCCTCACTTTATAGCTCCAACAGGTGAGAAGCCCTTACCGGGAGATCCAGATGGACACAAACACCCTACCGCTCGGGAAGGTTACTCTCAGATAATCGACTGCTCGATACCCTTCAAACTATAGCTCAGGGCACTGCCACCCGAATATTATCAAGCGAAAGACCGCTGAATGCATCTGGACTGCTGTCACTGGTGAAATTAAACTCGATAAGGATGTTTTCCCCAATTGCCTCCGCCACCAACGGGATTGTAAGAGTGGTCCAATCAGGGTCGAACGAGGCCATGTCGAGAGGGATTTCCGCACCGAGCTGCACCTGATCGGCAGCTCGCAGGAAGCGGACTGAGGCAAAGTCACCAAAGCCGTCCCCATCCCGGTAGGCCGCGAAGCTCAATTCGGCAGCAGCCACAGTGGTCAGGTCGATAGCGGGGGACCGAAGCGTCACATCAGAATCGACCCCGAAATCTCCCAGATTAGTGCACCACGCATTGCTAGAGTCATCGGCACCGGTTAAGGGACCAGTCGTCCCATTCGGGCTTCCCCTCTCCCAGTTGGTGTTGCCGAGAGCATCATTCACAATGGCCACCCATCCCGTATCGGTCTCAAAATCATCTTCAAAAAGAGGCGGCAATGATTCCTCTCTAATCGCCAGATAACCAGAGCCCTCGAAAGGCGGAGCGAGGGAAACAGAGCTGATTCCCGAGACGTCCCCTCGAATATCCTGTGCCCCAGCGACCTCAGCCCAGTCCTCTCTGGCAACCGAAAGGTTCGGATTAGACAAAACATCATACTGCTTATCTGGCCTACTCTTCCAGCTGATACTAATCTGGCCTTCTGAGGTCCGAGCAAACTCAGTGATTTCGATCCCCAATTCGGAGCGAGGCGAACCCAATGGTGAGATTGCACATGAAGCGAGCAGAGCAATCTCGTCCGGGGCCAGAACTTGATCCCAGACTGCCACGTCGTCGATCTCCCCCCGGAACCAGTTCCCGCTAGCATCAAAAATACCTGCCCCTCCGATATTAAATGAAAAGGTCGAGGAAGACCCGGCAGAAGAAGGTCCAACATTGGCTTCAGCAACTCCATTGACATAGAAGACTCTTTCTCTCGGTGTTCCGGTCACTGCTATGTGCATCCATTCNGGTGAGCTCGCTGCCACCGTGGCATTCAGCGCTCCCCCTACGTTGGTCCAATGTTGAAGAGTAGTCGGATTAATCAGGCCAAATTCCACCGCATCGTTCTGTCCAAACAAGCCGATACGATCTCCGATCTGGGCCGCCTCATACCGGATCCACCCNGACATCGTAAACGTGTCACCCCCNGTAAANAGGGAGACTCCGGTAGTAACAGAATCATCCAATCCATCGAACTTCAGGGCGAAATCACCCGGACCACAGGGGCCTTCGACGATCTCCGGACCACCATTCAGTGTTCCTTCGTTGCCNNCCCCGGACNAGTCAGCAGTTACCCCGCCAGCCCCTTGGTCGTCAAACGACCAGTAGCCGGTCGGCTGCGGCATTCGAGACCTCGAAAGAGCATCATTGGGATCACTCCCAGACTCTATTTCAACGGCGTCATCGCGACCATCTCCGTCCGAGTCAGCCTCGTTCGGATTTGTANCATGCGTTTNTACTTCTACTGTATCAGTGAGACCGTCGCTGTCACTGTCTGNATTCAGGGGGTTACTACCCGTATCGCTCTCGCTGATGAAAACTCCCGTGTTAGTCTCCACTCCATCAGCCAGTCCATCACCATCGGTATCCTCATTATTCGGGTTCGTCCCGGCCAAAACCTCATCCAAATTCGGGGAGCCATCGCTGTCAGCATCACCATCAGGACCACTTACTTGATCGAGTGGNTCCGTTCCGAGCTCCAGTTCCAGCGCGTCTCCTAACTGGTCACCATCAGTATCCGCTTCGTTCGGATCCGTCGCGAATGGGTCAGCGGATACCTCCTCCCCATCGGGAAGACCGTCTCCATCACTGTCACCGTCGAGCGGTTCAGTCCCCGTATCATCTGTCCCCACAAATACACCGGTAGCACTCTCCACTCCATCAGCCAGTCCATCACCGTCACTATCGTCATTCCGAGGATCCGTTCCACGCTCGTACTCTTCAAGATTAGAGGAACCATCATTGTCAGGATCCCCCTCTGGACCATTGTCGATATCCACAGTCCCATCATCNGCAGGATCAAGCCCATTGGCCGTTTCCCAACTATCGGCCAGACCATCCTGGTCCTGATCTGCCNAGGGACCAGAGGCCATGATCTGGAAACCATTAGGCCGCGCACGAGTATCACCCGCAGNACCCCGGACACCCCTGATAGTAAANGAGGANCCGGNCAGTCCCNTAAAGATCGTATAATTTGAGGGAGTCGTCGTAGCGGGNTTCGTGTCCTGGCTTCCTATGTATCCCACCGCGCCACCAAACGGATCCACACCCGCCAGAGGGTAATTCGACCCGCTTCCACCAGCCTGATGGCTGTAGTGGGTTACCAGCCCACCGCCATCATCCACAGTGAACCCCATTGTGCCCCCGCTATCGGTATTGTGATATACGCGCAATTCATAACCGCTCGCCTGAAAAGAGGCTGGTATCCCGCTCACTTCGATCGGCGATCGATCGTGAAAGTTGTCGAGATAACCCTGCATCATCTGGGCGTCGCCCCCGCTATTGTCTCCTCCGTTTGTCGACCAGTGATTTCCCACTGACCAGCTCACCGTGACTCCTGTCGCCAAGCCGCTATTATCAACAAGGGCAAACCCATTGCCCACATTACCTCCATTTCCCGGCCCGCTGTTATTCCAATTCCCCACTGGGATCGAGCCCGCTACCGCCGTCACTGCTCCAGGAGCACCAACCCCGGATTGGCCGTCAAAATTCATACTGATNACCCGTCCGGTTGGCCCATCTCCGGGTAGATCTGCNGGGTCAGTCGGATCCGACCCCCTGGTGATTTCTACCCTGTCACTTACGACATCACCATCTGTATCCGTATTGTTCGGGTCGGTCACAAAAGGGTCCGCCGCAACCTCAGCTCCATCCAGAAGTCCATCCCCGTCACTATCCGCAGAAAGAGGATCTGAACCGGTGTCGCTCAGGCTGACAAAATTTCCACTGTTACTCTCTACTCCGTCGGCAAGACCATCTCCGTCACTATCCGGCTCGCGAGGATTTGTATCGCGGATAAACTCTTCGAGATTGGATGACCCGTCATTATCGGGATCACCATCTGGGCCGTTGACGGGGTTAGCCGATCCATCATCATCTGTTGCCAGACCGTTGGCGAGCTCCCAACTATCTATCAGTCCATCATTGTCCGCATCCTCCGGGGGAGCAGTNGCNACAATCTGAATCCCGTGAAATCCAGAGTTGCTGGAGCCCCGGTTCACCTGGGCAGAAAAGGTCNNGGATCTCTGATTCCGGAATACACANAAGTTGGCAACTGGGTTCCCTCCGCTTTCATCCTCGGTGAGNACGTAAGAACCGGGAAACCCGCCACCCTGCTGGGAACTAGTCGTGTANGAGAACGTTTGACCTGCTGTNGTGCTCTCTATCGCNCCGGTCCTNCCATTGCCATCACTTCCAAAATAGACATACACATCGTAGTTGGCATAGGTGATGTTCGAGACCTCGACANTAGAGAACCCTCCAGTGTGATCAATGTAGCCATTCATCAGCTTGTTGTCCCCGGACCCAGTCCCGTTATTTGTNTTCCAAGTTCCGTTGGACGCCCATGTCACCGTAGCTCCAGTGACATCGCCCGAGCTATCCACAAGAGCGCCTGCATTAGCTCCAAGAAGGTTCGCCTCGTTNCCACTGGCAAAACCATTAGTACTGTTCCAGTTNNCCTGCNCCACATCGGGATGNCCTGCTACCTCATCAGGATTCAATTGGGCGCCGAGNTCCCGNCCGCTGTTGAAGTTGATTCCGATCGACTGGCCCTGAGCCAGTCCACANANGATCGCCACGACCAATACANTACTNAACAATCTCATTATCATNGGTTTAGAATTATNNGATTCTGGCTCACANGGCTGTGGCAGCAAGATGTATTCTNCGGTTTTCGATCGTAAAGCCCCATTCATTGAGGCATTTCATNCCTCGTGTCTCGNGCCGACTCTCTNNTAGCCTCGNTAGGTGTGTCCTTGCTTGTCGCCGGNTGCGCCATCGATCCGGGCGCNTCGAGGNTTGTCGTCCGAGANNCCGGGTTTGCCCANATCGTCATGCCGGCAGAAGAACCCTTCACAGGNCGNCGCCTGATTGGCCCTGAAGATAATGGCAGCAATGGATGGCTCCTCCGCTTTGAAACNCNATTTGAGATTCTGGCGCCTCGTAAGTATCGCGTTCCTGCAGGCACGGTGGTCTTCACTCTCAAGCGGGGGCGAAGGACCATTCGAGGTAGCGCTCCGTTTGGATTTGAATCTCGCCCCGGTGAAACTTACGAGCTGTGCCTTGATGAGATGGGCTCTCCCGTTCAGGTCACGGTGATAGAAAAGAGCAGCGGCCGGATTGCCAGTCCGCGCTCCACTCCGAGGAGGTATTTAAAGCCCAAGTCCAGCCGCCACTGATCATGGGCAGTCAGCTGTTAACAGCCGCTAGTCTGCAAGGCAGGAAAGCGGCTTCTTATTCTCCCTTCCTGATACAGTAGATGCGAGCTGCTGTCCTGATGAGGAGACGATCTCCAACCATGGCGGGGCTGGCCATCGCCATGTCATCATCCGCCAGCTTGTTGGTATGGAGATACTTGAACTCCTTCCCGGCCTCTACTACTCGGGTCTCTCCATCCTCGTTCAGGCAGAAGACCTTCCCATTGTAGGCCCAGGGGGAAACCGTATATCCAGCACCAGGCGGAAGACGTTTACGTTCATAAACAAACTCCCCGCTTTCCGGATCGAGGGCTCGCAGCCACCCCCTGTCGAGGAGCGAATACAGCTGCCCCTGATAAAGCAGGGTGGATGGATTGTACGGAGCCGCCTCCCAGTTACACCAGGCCACGTACTCGTTGTCGCTCTTTTTGAAGGGCTTGATGGAAATGTCTCCCTGCGCCCCAGGCCTGATAGCATAAATCGGCTTTTTCTTGTCTCCCACATAACCCGAACTGACGTAGAGCAAATCTGACGATGAGTAGGGTGTGGCAATCGTAATACTCGACATCCCGCGATGCCACCACCAGAGCTCCTTGCCCGCGAGGTCATAGGAAACCGTCCGGCCACTGCCGGCCAGGACAATTTCAGTACGTTTCTTGTTCTCCCAGATATATGGAGCAGACCAGTTACTTTTTTCCTCCCGAGTTACCTTCCAAGCCTCCTTTCCCGTCTTGGCGTCAAGAGCCAGCAACCATGAATCTACCTCATTATCGTTCACCACGTAGAGACGGCCTCCATGGAGAACGGGAGAGGCCGCCGTTCCCCAGCTGTAGCGGGTTTTCCGGGGGGTAAATCTTTTTGACCACTGCGGGTTACCATCCATATCAAGAACGAAGACTCCGAGGTTCCCAAAGTAACAGTAGACCCGCTCTCCATCCGTGACCGGAGTCTCGGAAGCATAACTATTCTTTACGTGAATGGCAGACTCAGGCTTACCCCGGTGCACTTCCCGCTCCCAGAGGACACTCCCGCTATGCAGATCCAGGCAATAGACCTTCCAATGATGAACGGTCTCCGGAAATTTGGGGCGCTCTCCTCCAAAATAGAGTCCCTTTTTGGGCTTTTCCGAGACACCCTCGTTAACCACGGTTGTGAGGAAAACGCGCTTACCCCAGACCACCGGACAAGACCATCCCCGACCTGGCAGATCACGTTTCCATTCTACGTTCTCGGTAGCAGACCATTTTTCCGGGAGCTTGGGATTACTTGCAACACCCCTCGCCCCGGGGCCACGGAACTGAGACCAGTTTTGGGATCGGTCTTCTGAAAGAGCCAACCCGCATGAGAGCACGAGAGAGGCCAGGAGGACTGACAGTTTGAAGCGCTGACAAAAATGTGGCATGCCCGTATTCCTGCTCGCGTATCAACCTGCAGTCAATCCGGAACCTCCCAGCGGCGATTGGCGTTGACTCCTCACCCCTGATAGCGGCACATCTCCGAGTCCGCAGCCTCGCGGATCTGAAATCATCAACATCTCGAAGAATGAAAATAAAGAATAGACTAGTGGTTGGAGCAACAACCCGGATGGCATTGACAACTTCGGCCGCACTCACAGTCGCAATGACCGCAATGGCTGATATCGCCGTGAAAGATGGCGAAAAAATCGCTTTCCTCGGCGATTCCATCACGCAGGCGGGAGCCCGACCCAACGGCTATGTCCGACTCGCTATCCGGGGCCTTGAATCAGCTGGCGTAAAGGCTTCCGCCATCCCAGCAGGCATAAGTGGTCACAAGTCCAACCAGATGCTCGCCAGGCTGGAGCGCGACGTGTTAAGCAAAAAGCCCAACTGGATGACCCTTAGCTGTGGCGTCAATGACGTCTGGCACGGCAAACGTGGCGTCAACCTCGCCGACTACAAAACCAATATCACCAAGATCGTTGACCGGTGTCAGGAGGCTGGGGTTAAGGTCGTTCTTCTTACCTCCACCATGATCGGAGAGGACGAGAATAATGCCAACAACAA